>NZ_SODD01000049.1 GCF_004365815.1 Breznakia blatticola | reverse complement strand
ATCACAAGAAATGCTTTAAAGACACATAAATTATTCAGTACTTATCAGTGATTTATCGAGACTTGGTATGCACTGGTTGAATTAAGCCAAAGTAATAGTATTGTAATTTGCTTCATTCGTCTTTCCCCTTATATAGAAAATTTGCACCTCGCAATATAAAAATGATCATTCACCACACACGACAACGATCATAAATACACACGCTAGGCGCAAGTTTATTATCTACGAAATTTTATCCTATTTTGATAGTTTTATCAAGATAAACTACATATTATGCGTTTTATAAATATATGCTAAATCAAACTTTTTTCTTAGCTTAACATATTAGTAACTAACACCACTAAAATTTTCCTCAATATACTTCATATTATCATACCCTTTTTCTATGTTTACCAGCATTTGATCAACTCTACTTTCCACATTTTCATTTTTATTGTTAAACATCATTCCTCCTCCCCATTTCTTTTCATTATTCAGAAAGCTAATTTTATTGTTATATGATTCTTCATCGGTATATTTTAAGATATACTCATCATCACTTTCTATAAAATAGAATGTGAATTTTTCATTTTTATAATCTACAAATGAAACTTTATAATATCTTTCAAAATATACATCTGTGTTTTCATCAGTTTTTTCTTTTACTTTTCTTTCAAATAATTCTTTCATGCTTTTTGTTGATATATTCTGCGTTTTTGGTATATAGTACCATTCGTTTTCTTTACTTTCATATTTAATGTTTTCCTCATTCGCATTTATTATAGTCATATGAACTGGCATGTCATGATAATAGAACTCAACTGTATCAATGCGTGAAAAATCTACATATTGTGCAATTCCTTTACTATTTGTAAGTTTATATGTTTCATCAAAACCTTTTTGTGCAAAATCATTGTTTCTTGTTATTTCAAATATTGGAGAACTCTCTTTCATATCTCTTTCGTATTGTTGTTCTGATATGGTATTTGCCTCAACTGCTACTAAAATCATGATTACCGATATAAATACTTTAGAAAAAATATCCATAAATATATCAAACTTAAGTTTTTGTTTTTTCTTCAGATTTACTGCAAAATACGTAATAAGCAATGTAATTAATAAACTGCTTCCTATCGTTACTACTATGTTTAATATTTTCATTATTCCTTTACCTTTCTTAAAACATAAATATTCTATCAACATTTATCAAATATACAACTTGCTTCTCGTAAATATACCTTTTACTAACTATTATTCTATTTATTTTTTTGTTTGAATAACAACATCCTTTACCTTTTCAATGTGCTACATTTGTCAAAAGGAGTTCTTTATGCAAAATCATACAACCATCTCGATGTTTTCAAATGTCGATCAAAATATCATTGATCAAGTATTACAACAAGCCAGTCATAAACACTTTGCTCGTAACGAACAAATTTTTTCCATTGGTGATACGATTCATGATATGTATCTTATTGTAAGTGGTACGATGGAAATCAGTAGTTATGATATTCACGGAAATAAGAAACTTGTCACTGTCTTAGGTGAAGGCGAATTATTTGCAGAAAGTGTAGCTCTAGGAAATGAGAATATCACACCTTTTGAAATCACTGCAAAAAGTTCACTACATGTTATTTTCTTTTCACGTGATGATGTTTTTGATTTTCCTAAGCCGATACTTAGAAATCTACTTACGATACTTTCAACAAAGAATGTTTTTCTTACACACAAACTAGAAATTCTCAATAAGACAACCATTCGAGAACGTATCTTTGAGATGTTAAACTTCTATCATCTAAAAGACAAATCGTATACAGTCCGTATCCCCTACAACAAAACACAACTTGCAGAATACTTAAGTGTGAATCGAAGTAGTTTGTCTAGAGAGTTAAAAACAATGCAAACTGAAAACATATTCTCGATTCAAAAAGATGTATTCACATTAAATCCAAAATATTTCTGAAGTGTTGCAACTATCACATTCTTTTCGATTCATTATCGATATAGTAATCCTGTAGATAACAAAGGAGAACCGATATATGAACACAAAAATGTTTTGTAATCAATGTGAGGAAGCTGCAGGTAACAAAGCTTGTACCATTCAAGGAGTGTGTGGTAAAGATAGTGAACTAGCTAACTTACTTGATGAATTAAAAGAATACCTAAAAGTATTAAGTAAACAAATTGAAAATGATACAGAAGGACACAATGAAGAAAAACGTTTCATTATGGATTCATTATTCAAACTTATTACAAATGCAAACTTTAACAAGGAAAACATTCGTCACCAAATTGAAGAAGCAAAAACGTACACAAAACGTAATGATGTAGTTGCTTTCTATGAAGAAAACGAAGATATCAATGCACTAAAATCACTAATTATGGGTGGTTTAATGGGAATGGCTGCATATCATTCACATGCAACTCATTTAGGATATGAAGATCAAGATATTCATAATTTCATGGTAAAAACATTAGCTGGTTTCAATGAAATGCATGATCTTGAAACATGTTTACGTGTTGTTGATGAAACAGGGGCTTATGGAGTAAAAGTAATGGCATTCCTTGATACTGCAAATACTTCATCTTATGGAAATCCAGAAATAACTAATGTAAACATTGGTGTGGGAACTCGACCAGGAATACTTATTTCTGGACACGATTTAGCTGATTTAGCGCAACTTCTTGAACAAAGTAAAGATAGTGGTATCGATATTTATACGCATAGTGAAATGCTTCCAGCACATTACTATCCGAAATTTAAACAATATTCACACTTAAAAGGAAACTATGGAAATGCATGGTGGAAACAAACTACTGAATTTGAAACATTTAATGGTCCTATCTTATTTACTACTAACTGTATTGTGCCACCAAAAGCAAATGCAGGATATGTAGATCGTTTATACTCTACTGGTAACTGTGACTATCCTGGATTCAAACGTATACCTGTAAATCCAGATGGAACAAAAGACTTTAGTGAAATTATTAAACAAGCTCAATCTTGCAGTTCACCTACAGAAATTGAATCAGGAAGTATCGTCGGTGGATTTGCCCATAATCAAGTTCTTGCATTAGCAGATACTGTTGTAGAAAACATTAAAAATGGAAGTATTCGCAAATTTATCGTTATGAGTGGTTGTGATGGTCGTAAACGTGATCGTACATACTATGCTGATTTTGCTAGAACATTAAAAGATGATACAATTATTCTTACTTCAGGTTGTGCCAAATACCGTTACAACAAACTAAATCTTGGTGATATTAATGGAGTACCGCGCGTACTTGATGCAGGGCAATGTAACGACTCTTATTCATGGGTTGTAATTGCAATGAAACTGCAAGAAATCTTCAAACTTAATGACATCAATGAATTGCCAATTTCATTTAATATCGCATGGTACGAACAAAAAGCAATTATTGTCTTACTGTCTTTATTACATTTAGGAATTAAAGATATAAAAGTTGGTCCTAGTTTACCAAGTTACTTAAGTGAAACTACAGCTAGTTATTTAGTTGAACACTATGGAATTAGCGGTATTCAAAGTGTAGTTGAAGATATCACAACATTCGGATAATTCAAATAACCTACTGAACCAAAGATGTCTCATCTGAGATATCTTTTTCTATCTTTTAATAAAAGTAATTTGATACGAGTGCTCAATATTGATATAATTATGCAAAGAAAAATGGGGAAAGAAATGACAAATGTAATTAAAAGCAACAAGGAAATAGCTAATAGACATGCAAGTGACCTTGTACATGTTGCAAGAAAAGAACAAGGAACAATTGATGAAAGTGTACTAGCTAAAAAAACGACCGTAAAGGGGAATATAGAAGCAATTGATAGTATCAAACGAACCGCAAAAAGTGTATATCGTTTAGCTGAATCACTTAAAAAGGATAGTAAGAAAATTTCAACTCTTGGAAAAAAATTTGATGATCTTGATACGGAATTCAAATATAGATTGAACAAAGAACTTAGCAGCAAGGTGAATAAATGAATGAAGATATATTAAATCAGCTTCACTTTATACATTCTTCATGTAATGAATTAGATATTCAAGAGAAAATACTCATTGAGAACAAAGAAGATTTATCGAAAATTTATCAGCAACAACAGCACTTTTTTGATGAGTTGCTATCTAGTGACTACAACAAAGAAGTGGATGATTTAGTAAATGAGATTATGTGTGCTCAAAAAGATAGTCTTAATAAAGTAGATGACTATCAAGAAAACCTAAAAGCAGAAAAGAAAAAGCTACTTCAAAAAGAAGAAAGTATATATGAAAAACAAAGAAACTCTGTAGATATTGGAGATACTCACTATGTCTATTAATATGTATTTAGGAGAAGTAAGAGAACAAGCAGAATATACATATCGATTAGCTATTTCCTACCGGAATTATGCCGATACTATTGATGCTACAATTCAATCATATTTACAATCTTGGTTATCAGGAATTGCTTATAAAAACAGTAAACAATATTTTGAACGTGTCTATTTACCACTTACTAAAGGACTACGATTAGTAAGTGACTCTTTAATGGATGCCCATTATAGATATATACAGATATTTGAGTCAGAGGTCTCAACCAATGATGTACTTGAGAATAAATTAGATGAAGAAATACGTCAAGTCAAATATCTTATTACAACGATGGAACAGAAAAAGGAAGAGTTGCCATATTATGATTGGTACTTGGAAATAAACATTCAAGCAATGGAACGAATAAAAAGAATACTTAAACGTAGACTAGATAATTTATATTGGTTTGATAGTTCATCTCCAATAATATTCAATGATGTTAAACATCTTATTTCATTAGTTGAAAAAGGACTTGAAATTGTCGAGAGTGGTAACTGCTATGATGAAAAGACAAAACAGTTTAATATTAAAGGACTTGATTTAGGTTGGGCAGATAAAATTACAGAATATGCGGAAAAAAGAAAAAACAATACTACATTATTGGAGCAAGAACTACAGATTCAAGAAACCGCTTTTAACGAAGCATTAAAAGCGAAATCTTATGTTACTGTAGATATATATGGACAAAAAAGAGATATGTGGTTAAATAATCCGCCATATTGGGATCAAGAAGATTTACAATTTAACGAAGCCTATGAAGAATGGCTCAAAAAAATGGCAAAAGTATATGGAAAAGAAGCAGTCTTTGGGGAAGTACAAGATATTGATCCATTGTCGCGAGCGGCATGGGAAGCAAGAGAAGGTATTGACTATAATACTGGTATTAAACTAACAGATACACAGATACTTCAAAGAAGAGCACAATTATTAAGCGGACTGGCAAACATTGGTATTGGAATGTACTGGTCTGGCTATAGTGCGAAAATACAAAAACAAAACACTAAGATTGTCCCTGAAGAAAAAACAAATACACAAAGTTTAGAGTTTGATGAAATCATAGATAACAAAAAAGTAAAACCAGATCAAATACATCATTTTGCCACAAATAAAAACAAGAAATATATTGATCAATTCAAAGATATTTCTAATAAGTATGGATTAGACTTAGATGCAGAGTGGAATAAGAAATTATTACCTCATCAAGGAAGACATCCAAATGCATATCATGATTTTGTACTAAATGAAATGATCAAGGCTGATTCACTTTCAAATGGAAATGTAGAAATGTTTTTAGATTTATTTGATCAAAATGTAAAGGTTCCAATTATAAACAATCCGGATATGTTATATTCTGAATATTGGAAAAACTTAAAATAATAAATAGGAGGACTTAGTATGTTTTATAGATTAACATGGGATATGGATAGAATCGATGATTCAATAAAAAGTAATACAAATACGATATATGCAGAAAAATCCAATTTGGGTGAAATTGTCTACAAAGATGTGAAAGTAGGTTTTTTTAGTAATATTATTTACAAGTCATTTGAGAAATTGTCAGACACTTGGCCAGAGGTTGAATTTTACTATAGCTCAAAAGCATCTGACTTAGAGAATGAATATTTGATAAATGTTAATAGATGGCCTATTATCCATAAGAAAGTCATGGAAAAATTTAATGACAATAAAATTAAAGGACTCCAGTATTTACCAATTAAGTTAATAGATGTAGTTACTGGAAAAGTAAATAATAATTATGTCGTTATGTATATAATGAATTTTATTGAAGCATATGATATGAACCTTTCAAAATATACCTACAATGAAAAATATAATGTATACAGTTTTCTGCCTCAAGATATCGTACTTGATGAAAAAGTATGCAAAGATTATGACATTTTTAGATGCAAAAAAGACTTTGTTGGAATTTATGTCTCCCAAAAAATAAAGAACATTATTGATGACAATAATTGGATTGGATTTGAATTTTACAAACAAAAAACAAACGTGTAATTAAGAAGTATAGATTTCCATCTCAAACCTCTTGTTAACACTAATACTCAAACAAAAAGTTCGCCTCAAATTGAAGCGAACCTTTTGTTATTTTTCGTTACGTCCCATAATGATTTTCGTAATTTGTACGACAATCGTTGGTGCAAATGCTAAGGCATTAATTATTGCAATATCCATAGCTGAGATATCTGCAATTTTAAATACACCATGGAATGCTGGAATTATCATGATTCCCATGATAAGAATATATCCAACAATAAATGCGTAAATAGAATATTTGTTTGTTGTTAAGCCAAGTTTGAATATTGACTGTTTTCCACGACAGTTAAATCCATGGAATAAACGTGCCATACATAATACAGCAAAAGCATATGTCATTGCATGCCCTGTACTTTGTTGAAGTCCTAAGTGGAATCCAACAAGTGTTGCAATGGCAATTAGTAATCCTTCGTAACCAATTTGTTGAAGGGTTGCTTTATTTAAGATA
This sequence comes from Breznakia blatticola, assembly GCF_004365815.1. Lineage (GTDB taxonomy): Bacteria > Bacillota_I > Bacilli_A > Erysipelotrichales > Erysipelotrichaceae > Breznakia > Breznakia blatticola. The sequence continues at coordinate 10,222 of NZ_SODD01000049.1, read as the reverse complement.
CTTGCTTTTTTACTTCTTGGTTTTTCATATAGTAAATATGCATTTGATGGTTCCATACCAATCGCAATAGCTGGCAGTGAATCCGTCACCAAGTTAATAAATAATAAGTGTACTGGCATAAATGGAAGTGGTAAAGCAAATAGTGTACAGTATAGTACGGCTAAGATTCCTGAGAAGTTTCCACTTAATAGGTATGCAATTGCATTTTTAATATTGTCATATACATTACGTCCTGTCACAATCGCTTTTACAATTGTTGAGAAGTTATCATCTGTAAGAATCATACTTGCTGCATCTTTACTTACTTCTGTTCCTGTAATTCCCATAGCAATACCAATATCTGCTTGTTTTAATGCAGGAGCATCATTTACACCATCTCCTGTCATTGCCACATTGTGACCACGACTTTGCCATGCTTCAACAATACGGATTTTATGCTCAGGAGCAACACGCGCATATACACTTACTTTTTCAATAATTTCGTGAAGTTGATCATCATTCATCACTGCTAGTTCACGACCTTCTAATGCTAAGTCTCCATCTTTATAAATACCAATACGTTTCGCGATTGCTGTTGCAGTAACCTTATGGTCACCAGTAATCATAATTGGTTTAATACCTGCAGTATAACAATCAGCAACTGCTTGTGCACTTTCTTCACGAGGTGGATCAATCATTGAAATTAGACCAGTGAAGACTAAATCTCTTTCATCTTCTAAAGTTAGTTCATCTTGATTAAACTCTTTATAAGCGAAAGCTAGAACACGTTGTCCTTGTGTAGCAAATAGTCCATTTTGAAGTAGAATTTCTTCACGAACTTCATCTGTCATATCTAACTCTTTACCTTCAAAGTAATACTTTGTACATACACGTAATAATTCATCCGGTGCACCTTTTACATACATTACTTTTTTATCATGTACATTACATACGGTAGTCATCAATTTACGAACCGAGTCGAATGGTAATTCTTTGACACGGTAATACTTCTCGCGTAATTCACTTTCATTCATCTCAAAGAAACGTCCAAGGTCCACAAATGCAAGTTCTGTTGGATCTCCAATTCGTTGTTCTCCGTTGATAGTTGCATCACTACATAAAATTCCAATCATAGTAAGTAAGCGAATATCGCGATTGTCTTTATATTCTGCATTTTTTAAATACAATTGACGGTTCAGATAAATACTTTCAACACTCATTTTATTTTGAGTTAAGGTTCCTGTTTTATCCGAACAAATAATGGATACACAACCTAGGGTTTCCACTGCGTTAATGTTTTTCATAATCGCGTGTTCTTTAACCATTTTTTGTGTACTAATTGATAATACGATAGTTACAATAGAAGCTAATGCTTCAGGAATTGCTGCAACAGCTAGAGCAACCGCAAACATAAAGGAATCAAGTAGATTTCCTCCACGTAACATATTTAATCCAAGTACAACCAAACAAATAGCGATAATCACAAAGGATAATTTCTTTGAAAAGTCATCTAAGCTTAATTGCAATGGTGTACGTTTTTCTTTTGTGGCATTCATCATTTGGGCAATTCGACCAATTTCGGTTTTCATTCCAGTACTTGTAACTACATATTTTCCTCGTCCATAAGTAACTAGACTACTTGAGAATACCATATTGCGTTGATCACCGATTTGAATTCCTTCTTCAATAATTTGATCTGGGAATTTCTCAACACTTTCGCTCTCACCAGTTAATGAACTTTCATTAACTTGTAGTGTAAAGGAATCAACAACACGTCCATCTGCACTAATGACATCACCTGCTTCTACAAGTACGATATCTCCAACAACTAGTTCACTTGAAGGTACTTCTTTTACAATACCTTCACGCATAACACGGGTAAACGGTGTTGATAATTGCTTTAAGGAATCAAGTGATTTTTGTGCACGCACGGTTTGTACAGTACCTAAAATTGAATTTAGTGTAATTACGATTAATATAACAATCGCACTTTCTAATTCACCTACAGCAATGGAAATCATACTTGCCACAATTAAGACGATAACGAGTAAGTCTTTAAACTGTGATAAGAAAATACTTAAAACACTTTCCTGTGCTTCTGCTTCTAGTTCATTTTTCCCATCACGTTCTAAACGGACACTTGCTTCACTATCTTTTAATCCATCCCGTGAGGTTTCAAATTCCTCAAACACATCTTTCAAATTGTAATTTGTATATTGTTTCATGCAATCCTCCTGGAGTCTAGTAATAAAAAAGACTCATTGAAAACAACTTTCAATAAGTCTTGTCTTTAAAATTCAGCCAGAAACTTTCGTTTCGTGATGTTGACTAAATCACACAGATTTGTGCGACTACTCCCTTATTACTTTGCTATTGTATCAACAATATGTCATCCTGTAAAGGATTATATTCATAGGTTGTTTGTATGAATTTGTGCTATATTAGAATGGTAAGAAAAGAAGAGGAATTGTTATGTTAGGTACCATTTTATTATATACAAATAAAAATCGTGAGAAAGAAGCTAAAATCATTGATGCTTTAAAAGAAGACTTTGATATTTTGGTCTTAGATCCTGAGAACTTACATGAAACTGTAGGTTATCTATTTGGTTATGAAGGATATGAAGCAAATCCAAAAGAAAACATTGAGCCTTTTGCACACGAAGTTATTGTTTTCTCAGTTGTAGATCCTTCAATTATTTCTGAGGTTGCTAAAATATTAAAAGAACATGATGTGATGATTGATCGAAAAGCGATGTTAACTGAACACAATCAAAAATGGAAAGCAATTGATTTATTCGTAGAACTCGATGAAGAACATCATTACTTTCTGAAACGGAATCGATTGAATATGTTATTACAACTAGCTATGAAAGTAAAACCAGATACCGTTCCTGAAGATGTTCGTCCTGTTTTTCAAAAAGCGGTTGTTGAAGCATATGATGTATTAAAGAAACAAAGTTCAGCTGATGAGATTGATCAAGCCATTGCTTCATTATTACCTTACTTTAGCGGAAACGAAGCACTATAAGAAAGTAAACCCCAAGATGTTAGTCTTGGGGTTTTGTAATATAAATAAGCGATTCATATGGTTGTAATTGCATATTATCTGTATATGGACGTTCTCCATAATTTGATAATAGTAGTTCATAGTTTCGTGCTTGTTCGATTTTATAATCGACTTGTTTACCATAGAAATTATTAATAACTAGTACTTCTGTATCACCAAGAATTCGTTTATATACAAATAGTTCTGGATGATCTTTAGCAATGACTTCAAAGCTTCCTTGTTGAATCACTGGATATGTTTTTCGTAATTCAATCAACTTTTTATAGTGATAAAATACGGAATCTTTGTCAGCTAATGCGTGTTTGACATTGATCTCTTTATAATTCTTTATTTCTTGAATCCAAGGAGTAGCTTCACTAAATCCAGCATGTATCGAATCATCCCATTGCATTGGCGTTCTTGCATTATCACGTGAACGCTCTTGCAATATTTTCATAATCTTTGCTTCACTCATTCCTGTTTGTTTAAGAATCTTGTAGTAGTTTAATGATTCAACATCACGGTATTCTTTAATATCGGTAAAGTACGCATTAGTCATTCCAATTTCTTCACCTTGATAAATGTAAGGAATTCCACGCAACATATGTATTGCGGTTGCTAACATCTTGGCACTTTCTTTTGGATAAGTACGATCATTTCCAAAACGTGATACCACACGAGGTTGATCATGATTGCACCAGAATAAAGCATTCCATGCATCATACTCTTGCATTCCTACTTGCCATGTAACAAGTAAATCTTTTAACTCTTGGAAATCAAATTCTTGAATATCCCATTTGTTTTTGTTTTTATAATCGACCTTCAAATGGTGAAAGTTAAAGACACTGCTTAATTCTTGACGATTTTCTCCTGCATACTTTACACAGTTTTCTAGTGACGTTGATGACATTTCACCTACCGTAAGTGCATCGATTTTTCCAAAAGATGCATTGTTCAGTTGACGTAAATACTCATGTACATGTGGACCATCTGTATAGAAACGGCGTCCATCTCCTTGATAATCATCTTCGAGTACTTCTGGTTTAGAAATCAAGTTGACAACATCAAAGCGAAATCCACTAACTCCTTTATCCATCCAAAAATTGACAATCTTTGCCATCTCATCACGTACTTCTGGATTATCCCAGTTTAAGTCTGCTTGACTTACATCATATAAGTGTAAGTAATATGCATCATAACGTTCTACATATTCCCAGGTATTTCCACCAAACTTACTCACCCAATTGGTTGGTGGTGTACCATCTTCCTTACCTTTTCGCCAAATATAATAATCTTTATATTTCTTGTCACCCTGCAATGCCTTTTGAAACCATTCATGTGCGGTTGAGGTATGATTAAATACCATATCCAACATAATTTCAATGTGATGCGCTTTTGCTTCTTTTACTAATGCATCAAAATCTTCCATACTTCCATATACAGGATCAATATTGTAATAATCTTGTACATCATAACCATTGTCGTTTTGTGGCGATACAAAACATGCATTTAACCAAATATAGTCAATTCCTAATTGTTCAAGATAGTCTAGTTTTTCGATAATTCCCTGAAAGTCACCAATTCCATCACCATTACTATCTTTATATGATTTAGGATAGATTTGATAAATGACTTTATTCCCATAGTTATGCATAGAACCTCCTATCTTTATGCCAATTCTGCTATTTCATCTAAGTTTACTTCTTCGTGATTTACGCGATCGCTTTCTGGCAATTTTTTAAGTCCAATCACATATGTTAGTCCAAATGGAACTACAATTGCGACTGCCATGCAAACAAAGAACATTGGCCAGTGTTGTACTTGAATTGCTAAGAATCCTGGGATTCCTCCAACTCCAATTGAGTTTGCCATAACTCCTGTTGCTACAGATAACATAGCTGCAATACTTGAACCAATCATTGCTGAAATGAATGGGAATCCATGTTTAATGTTTACCCCAAACATTGCTGGTTCAGTAACTCCTAAGTAACAAGAAATCATTGATGGAATTGCAATTTGTTTTGCTGCATCGTTTTTGCGTTGTAAGAAAACCATTGCAAGTACTGCAGACCCTTGAGCAATATTTGATAGGGCAATCATTGGCCATAAAATCGTTCCACTATATTTATCCATTAACTGTAAGTCAATTGCATTTGTCATGTGGTGTAATCCAGTAATAACTAGTGGTGCATACAAGAAGCCAAAGACTCCAGCAAATAACCAACCAAATTGAGATGTTAACCCTGTATATACAACATTCGAAATTGCATCACCCATTGCCCATCCAATTGGACCTAATACTACGTGTGCAATTAATACTGCAGGAACAAGTGCTAAGAATGGAACAACTACAAGTTGTACAACACTTGGAATCACTTTTTTCCAGAATCTTTCTAAGTAGACTAAAGTAAATCCGGCTAGTATTGCTGGTATAACTTGTGCTTGATATCCAATCATATCAATTTTGGCAAAACCAAAATCCCAGAATGGAATATCGGTAGCTCCACTTACTGCATATGCATTTAATAATTGAGGAGATACTAAACAAATTCCTAAAACAATTCCTAGAATTTGCGTAGTTCCCATTTTCTTTGTGATTGACCATGTAATCCCTACTGGTAAGAAGTGGAAAATCGCTTCTCCAATTAACCAAAGAAAACTATGTACACCAGCCCAAAATTGACTTCCTTCGACAATGGTTTGTCCACCAAATTGAATATCACCAATTACATTTCTAAATCCTAAGATCAAACCACCACATACAAGTGCTGGAATTAATGGAGCAAATATTTCGGCGATATTGCTCATGAATTTTTGAATTGGACTTTGATTGTCTTTTGCAGCTTCTTTAGCGGCATTTTTATCTACACCCTCAATACCACTTACTTCAACAAAACTTTTATAGAAGTCTGCTACATCATTTCCAATAATGACTTGGAATTGTCCTGATTGGGTAAATGTTCCCTTTGCTGATGGCAATGCTTCAATTCTCTTAATATCGGCTTTACTTTCATCAACTAAAACAAAACGCATTCTTGTAATACAGTGACTAACTGCTTTGATGTTTTCTTTTCCACCAACATACGCTAATAAAGAAGTTGCATCCTTTGTAAAATCTTTCATATTATTCTCATCCTTTCAACCTGTCCGTACAGGTTTATTTCTATCTTCACTATAACCTGTCCGTACAGGTATGTCAATATGAATTGAAACTTTTTTTGTTGTATATAAAAAAACTAGCATATTATGTATCACTTTGTATCGTGTAACACATAGTTAATGCTAGTTATTTTATTTATTTTGCTTCAATGAATCCCTGTTTCACACAGTAGTGATAAATTCCTTCCTTAGAAACATGTCCGATGATTTCATTTGCAATCTCTTTTAGATCATCAGATGCATTTTCCATGGCAAGTCCCCAACCAACGGTTTGTAGCATCTCAATATCATTGTTTCCATCACCAAAAGCCATCGCTTGGGATGCATCAAATCCATAATAAGCTAGTATTTCTTCGATTCCTTTTCCTTTACCACCATTTGCTGGAATAATATCAACTGCACGATTCCACCATGCAGTAATTTTTGTATGATTTGTATGCTTCATAAGCACATCATACTCTTTTGGTGTAGCAGATACCATCAACTGATATACATCTTCATTATGAATTTCTTCATCAAAATTAGTTGATACATACACTTCTTGGTGAGCAAAAGAAAAGTACTCAACTAAATCATCATCTTTTCCATTTGCAATGTTTTTTTGAATCGTCGAAACAGAAACAGGTCTTGCAATATTTTTTGCATTATCGACGATAACCTTTACATCATTTGGATCGATTGGGTTTTTAAATATCGTTTCCTTTTCGTTATAACAATACGAACCATTAAACGTTAAATATGCATCAAAATCAATACCTTCAAAGTGTGGTAAAGAAATTGGACTTCTTCCTGTTGCAATGCAAATTACAATTCCATTTTCTTTTAATTTACGTAATGTATACAACATATGTTCTGAAATTTGCTTTCTTTGCATATCAATTAACGTACCATCAATATCAAAGAATATTATTTTTATATCTTTCATTGTCTTTTCTCATTCTTATTCAACTGGAAATAGTTGATCTAATATTACTAGTACACCATCTTCATTATTTGAAGGACATACATTTTTTGCGCATGCTTTTACATGATCAGGTGCATTATCCATAGCATAACTACGACCACAGTACATTAACATTTCTATATCATTTCCACCATCACCAAAGGAAACACACTGTTCAGGTGTAATGTTCCATAGTTTTGCGAGTCGTTCAATACCCGAAGCTTTATGACAATTTGGAACGATTAAATCAATGGATCCATGACCACTCGATGTTGGAACTAATCCTCCATCAAGTTGTTCTTCAAATATTTTCATATACTTATCTGTTTTTTCTACGGGTACCATTGGTGCAAATTTTAAAATCGTATCATTTACATCAGCAAAGTCATCTACCCATTGTAGTTTGTGATAGTAATGATTGGTTAGTTTAAAGAATTTCTCACTTACTTTTCCTCTTTCACAATATGCACTTTCAAGTCCACACATTGTATTTTTTATTTCTGGATATTGATTACAAATTTCTAGTGTCTTATGAATTACATCTTTAGGAATATCTGTCGTAAATAGGATTGTATCTTTTGCTTTTACAAGTGCTCCATTTTCAGCAATATAGCTAATCGTATCTTTAAATTCAGGAAATAGAGAACGTAGTTGATAGTATTGGTTACCACTAGCAACAACAAATTCACATCCTGCTTTTTTCATACGCTCCATAATGGCAAGAAATCTTGGTTTATCATACGTATAATCCGTACGAACAAATGTACCATCTACATCCACTGCCACCAATTTAATATTATTTGGGTTATTCTTCATTTTCTTTTCCATCCTTTGCCTTTACACGAAAGTATATAGTTTTACTATAGCTGCTAGCTACTATAGAATCAACACGTTTTCATTTTACATAAAAGAAAACTACCCAAAAAGAGTAGTTTACTGGCTTCTTCTAGCAAAATCAACAAATCTAAATTTATCCGGTCGATGTTTTGAAATCGTATATTCAAATAATGTTGCATCTTCCAAATACGAATAACTTTTTACACAAACAAGTAGATCATAATCCAACATATCAAGTACTTCTTTATCATGTTTTGTGGCTGGAATGACCGTAATTTCCTTGCGTGAAAAACTGATGTTTAAGTTCAGTTCATTTTCAATATATTCATAAATAGAATCTTGTGCATGTTGTTTTGTCAGTCCTTGGATAATATTTCCATTTAAATAATCTTTATCTAAGATGATTTTTTCACCATTGATTGAACGCACACGCTCAATAATATATACATTACCATCATCCATATGCAGCTCATCTTTTAATTTATCATCAGCTGGTACAACCGTAAATTCTTCAACAATTGTTTCAATTGTTCCATCCATTGATTCTTTTAATTCTTTAAAACTTGAAATTCCAGAAACCGGAAAAGCAATTCTTTCACTATCAAGAACAACCGATCCTTTACCAACTACTTTTTGAATGTATCCATTTTGTAAGAGCAGTTGCAAAGCTTTACGGATCGTATCACGTGATGAACCATATGTTTTCATCAATTCGTTTTCACTTGGTAAATAATCGCCCGTTTTATATTCTTTTGTTTTAATTTTATCTAACAGTTCTTGATAGATTCTTTGATATTTTGTCATACCTATATTGTATCGGAAAACAATTCATAAATAAACACCTAAACGTACAGGTACATAATTTTACTTTATCTTCTTTTCATACTACAATTGAAAATGAGGTGATTAAGTATGAGTCGTTTTGATCAAGAAATAATTAGAGAAAATACAAATAGTATCAAATGGGATAAGCGTGAAGCTGTTTTTGGCACAAAAGATGTACAACCTTTATGGGTTGCTGATATGGATTTTCAAAGTCCACCAGAAGTATTGGATGCACTAATTGAACGTGCACGTCATGGTGTATTTGGTTATGCATTTCCAAGTGAAAGAATTTTAGATTCAATTGTACGTTGGAATAAACAACGCCATGACTTTGAAATCAATAAGGAAGATATCGTTCTTTCAACTAATGTACTTTCATCGATTAAAGCATTATTGTTGATGTTAAGTAAACCTAATGATGCCATTATCATGTTTCAACCAATTTACACCCCATTCTTTAAAATCAGTGAAGCACTTGGTCGTGTACCTATCTTCAGTGATTTAGTCGCAAATAATAATCGTTATGAAATGGATTTTACAGATTTCGAAGAAAAGATTAAGCAACATCAACCATCCGTCTTTATTTTATGTAATCCACATAATCCAGGTGGTCGTGTTTGGACAGCTGATGAACTAGAAACACTTATTGCTATTTGTCAAAAGTATAATGTATCAATTATAAGTGATGATATCCATAAAGATTTAGTATTTGAAGGATATACATATACTCCAATTGCAAAAGTAGCAGGTACATATGCAGATCATATATATACATTATCTGCTCCAACTAAGATCTTTAACTTAGCTGGAATTCAAATCAGTTATGCGCTTTTACCAACAGCAACAACAGCTAAAGAACAATTTACGCAAAAATTAGATGAAGTTGGTGGATCTCATGTAAATGTATTTGGGTTAACGGCTATGCAAGCTGCCTATGAAAATGGAGCATATTGGGTAGATGAATTAAATGCATATTTAAAAGAAAACTATGAAATTGTTCGTGATGGATTAGCAAATACGAAATTTACAACTTATGTAAATGAAGGTACCTATTTATTATGGATCAACTTTGAGAAGTTTCATAAAACAACTGAAGAAATGCGTGATATTTTAATTTCTCACAAACTTGGTATGCAAATGGGCTTACAGTTTGGAGAACCTGGTAATGTCTTCTTCCGTTTCAATATAGGGACAACAAAAGCAACCATTCAAAAAGTTGTATCAATCTTACAAAACATTGATCAAGAGTATTAAAAATATGGCAATTACGCCATATTTTTTTGTGTGACGGGCAGTCATGCATATAGTCCTCAAACTGCAATGGAAATTGGCAAAGTGTTAAACATCAAATAGATATGACTAGAAAAACAAAGAAAAAGTCATTTTATTATTTCCATTGAGATAATCTTGGAAACTATAAATTGACTTTTT
>NZ_SODD01000048.1 GCF_004365815.1 Breznakia blatticola | reverse complement strand
AGGCCATTAACCTGAGGTAACCAATCCTAGAATAACAGAGTGGTTAACTGTCGATAAGATCTTGTTTATTCGGGGCTTTTATGTGCCATTGATGAAAATTTAATAATTAAGGTTATTATGAATGTAAATTTACTCTTGACAATGGTCACTTCATAACAGGAGAATATACCCATGAAATATATCTTTATCATAAACCCAGAAGCTGGAAAAGAAAAGAGTAAAGTCGAATTGGATAATGAAATTCGTAGTGTCTTTAAGGATACAGACTTCATTGTTGAATATACAAGATATCCAGGACATGCTACAGAAATTGCAATGATGTATGCATCAACAAAAGAAGAAATGATCATCTTTGCTTGTGGTGGAGATGGGACGATAAATGAAGTAGTAAATGGGATGTATAAATATAAGAATGCAAAGTTAGCTCTAATACCAATTGGTACTGGAAATGACTTTATCAAATTCTTCAAGAAAATCTCAAAAGATGATTTCTTAAATTTAGAGGGATATAAAGATGGTCAAGATTTGCCATGTGATCTAATCTATTCCAATAACCGTGTGTGCTTGAATATTGCATCGGTTGGATTTGATGCACGCGTTGTGCAAAAAGTTGCGCGTTTTAAACGCTTACCTTTTGTGAATGGTGGATTTGCATATATCTTAAGTGTATTTAATAGTTTCTTAGCATCGATGAAGTTTCATCAAGCATTAAAAATTGATGATACATATATTGGCTATAAGAACTATATTTTTATTGTTGCGGCAAATGGAAGTTACTATGGTGGCGGATTTCACCCAACACCTGATGCTAAAATTAATGATGGTTTTATTGATGTGATTACCATTGATGCATTAAGTCGCCTACGTGTAATGACATTGATTAAAAAATATAAAGCAGGTGAACATCGAAGTTTTGATTTTGTGAAAGAATTTCGATGTAAAAAAATGCAAATTATAGGAAAGAAAGAAGTTGTATTGAATATGGATGGTGAGACAATTAAAGTCAAAGATCCTGTGATTGAAATCTTAGAAAAACAAATTACACTATACTTGCCAAAAATGAATGAAACTGCTGCATAAGAATCATGCAGCTTTTTTGTATAAAGATGATTTGATATTTTAGCTATCTATGTGTAAAATAAGTATAGAGTGTCTAATAATAGAATCGTATTATTGATACGAATTAGTGTTTAAGAAAGAGGGAAACAAATGAGAAAAGTAAAATTACTATTAGTGAGCATGTTAGTTATGTTCTCTGTGATCATGACAGGATGTTCAGGTTCGTCAGGACCAAGCGCAGAAGAAATTGTTGAAACAGGTGCGAAGAAAGCAAAAGATATCGAATCAGGACATTTAGATATGGAAATGAATATTGATGTCGCAGTTAATATCGATGGTTCGAAAGTGGCAGTCAAAATGGGAATGGACATGGATATGGACTATTTCGAAAAAGACAACAAAGCACACGGAACAACAGATGTATCAATTAAAGCTTTTGGGATGAATGAAAAAACATCAATGGAAATGTACATGTTTGAAGAAGATGGTTCAATGTACACCGCTTCTAAAGAAAAAGATGGTGATGATTGGACAGTTGAAGAAGCAGCATCAAATGGAGCTGACACACTTGGTCCAGATGCTACAGATTTAACTGACTTTAAATTAAAAAAAGATGGAACTGGTGAAGTTGATGGTAAGAAAACCTACAAATTAAAAGGTGAAATCGATGAAGAAATGTTTGGCGCATTATCAAGCTCAATGGGAAGCGACAATGCAGCTAGCGGAATGTTAGGGGAAGATTTTAAAATTCCTGTAGAAGTTGAGTACTACCAAGATGGTGGAGAACTTGCACGTATTTACATGGATTTAGAAAAACCAATGTTAGATGCATTAAAAGAACAAATGGGAAGTATGCTTGATGAAGACAAAGCAGAGGATTCTATTGAAATCAATGAAGCATACTTTGATATCAAAGTCACAAAAATCAATGATGTAAAAGACTTTGAAGTTCCTGTAGATGAATTTGGTATGGCAAGTAAAGATGCAATCGTGAAAATTGATGAACTTGCTGTTTCTGATTTAAAAGTTATTGAAGAAAATGGAAAAACATTCATTGCAGCAAAAGTAAAAAACAACTCAAAATACGCTGTAGGTGATATTGAAATTGAATACGAATACGACGCTGATTATGCAGATATTTCTTACGAAGGATCAATTGGTGCTGGTGAAGAAGTGGAAATTAAAGTTGAATCAGATAGTGATGAACTAGCTGGGTTAGATACAAGTACTTGGACAATCTATGGTGCATATTATACAGTAGTTGATGGTGATGATGAGGTATACGTTTATTACGACGGATATTCAGAAACATACGAAAGTTACTAAAACATATAAAAGCGAAATCGATCATGTTGTTGATCAATTTCGCTTTTTTTCTATTTACGAATGGTACCGTTTCCTTTAACGATATATTTGTAGCTTGTTAGTGCTTCTAAGCCCATAGGACCACGAGCGTGAATCTTTTGTGTTGAAATACCAATCTCAGCACCAAAACCAAATTCCTCTCCATCAGAGAAGCGGCTTGATGCGTTAGCATAAACAACTGCACTATCAACTTGATTTAAGAAAGCTTCCATGTTGTCACTGTTTTCAGTAACAATCACGTCTGAATGGTGTGTACTATAGTGGTTGATGTGTCGGATTGCTTCATTGACATCATCCACAACTTTAATACTAATTTCATAATCAAGATATTCTTTTCCATAGTCTTCTTCATTAGCTGCTAGAACACTATCATCAAAGCCTTGAATGATTTCATCTCCATGAATAATTACATGGTGACGTTTCAACATTTTGATTAGATTGTGTGCAAATGGATTTACAATATCTTTATGTAGTAAAACACTCTCACAAGCATTACATACACTCACACGTTGTGTTTTTGCATTTTCAATAATAGCAAGTGCTTTTGTTGCGTCAAACTCTTTGTCTACATACACGTGACAATTTCCAGTTCCTGTTTCAATGATAGGGACTGTCGCATTTGCAATGGTACTTTGAATAAGATTTGCTCCTCCGCGAGGAATCAGTAAATCTAAATATTCGTTAAGTTTCATAAATGCAGTAGCGCTTTCTCTAGATGTATCTTCAAGCAATTCAATAAAGTGCTCATTATATCCAGTATTAGTAATTCCTTCTTTCATCGCTTTTACTAGTGCTATGTTTGAATAGATAGTATCTTTACTTCCGCGTAGGAAACAAACATTTCCACTTTTTAAACAAAGTGATGCACTATCCACACTTACATTAGGTCGTGCTTCATAAATCATTCCGATGACACCAATTGCTACGCTTTTCTTACTGATGAATAGTTCTTCACGTGGCCATGTTTCGATAATTTTATTACTTGGGTCTTCGAGTGAAATTACTTGGTTTACACCATTTACAATTGCACTCAGTCTTGCTTCATCCAATGTTAAACGATCAATGAATGCTTCAGGACGTCCATTTGCTTCTGCATTTTCAACATCTTTAGCATTTGCGGCAAGAATATCATCAACGTGTTTCATCAATGATGTTGCAATTGCGGCAAGAATCTCATTTTTTGTGTCAGTTGAAAGATTCATTAACTCCCAACTTGCTTCTTTACATAGTTTTCCTTTAGTTTGTAGTTCATTCATAAGAACTTCTCCTTTTGAACAATGTACCGACTTGTTTTCCTTCGACGGCATCATAAATTACGCGCAAGTCTTTGCTGTTGCAAATAATCATATCGCAGTTTGCTTCAGTAGCAATTTTAGCAGCTTGAAGTTTGGTGATCATTCCACCTGTTCCAACTTTCGTTGAAGTATCTTCAGCCATTGCTTCAATATCGCATGTGATTTCATCTACAACTGGGATTAGTTTTGCATCAGCGTGCATATTTGGGTTTTTATCGTATAAGCCATCAATGTCACTTAATACAAGAAGTAAGTCTGCTTGGATTAATTCTGCAGTAATGGCACCAAGCGTATCATTATCCCCATATACGAGTTCTTCGGTTGCTACACTATCATTTTCATTGATAATAGGAACGACGTTATAACTTAGTAATTGGTTTAATGTGCGAATGGCATTTTGACGAAGCATGTCTACTTCAAGCACACGCTTTGTCATTAACATTTGCGCAACTACTTTGCCAAATTGTGAAAAGAATTTATCATAGATATACATCAATTCACATTGACCAATAGATGCAAGTGCTTGTTTCTCGGGGACAGAGTCGGGTTTTTCATTCATATTCATTCGTCCCATTCCAGCAGCAACTGCTCCACTAGAGACAAGAATGGTTTGCATTCCCATGTTACTTAGATCACTAATGACCTTAGTAAGTTCTTCAACCTTCTTTAGGTTTAGTAGTCCGCTCTTGTGCGTAATCGTACTCGAGCCGACTTTAATTACAATTCGTTTCATTTCTGTCCACCTCAACTTTTCATAATTATAACGTATTCACCCTTTGATAACAATTTAAAATCGTGTATAATAGATGGAAATAACGCACGGGTGGTGGAATGGCAGACACGCTATCTTGAGGGGGTAGTGGACGTACGTCCGTGAGGGTTCAAGTCCCTTTCCGTGCACCAATAGAAATACTTACACCATTCTTACACGTAAGAGGGGTGTTTTTTTTGTTTGTGAACGCTATCTGAATCTTGTAATTGTTTAAGTGGATGAATGGATATGAAATTGCCCTCATGTTACAATATATACATAAATATATGGAGGTGATTGGTTGAATAAAAAACTAAAAGAAAAAATATCTGAAGCGTTGTCCTCAGTCTTACCAATCACGTTAATTGTACTTTTCCTAAGTATTTTTGTAGTGCCACTATCAACTGATACGGTACTTTTATTTTTTGTGGGAGCAGTATTATTAATCGTGGGTATGGGTTTATTTACTTTAGGTGTTGAAATGTCGATGATGCCAATGGGTGAAGCGATTGGTTCGAAATTTACAAAAGCGAAAAAGATATGGATGATTATTCTCTCAACATTTTTGATGGGATTTCTAATTACCATTGCAGAACCAGATTTAGATGTACTTGCTAGTCAAGTAGCAAGTATTCCAGATGATGTTATTATTTTCACAGTAGCAGCTGGAGTTGGGGTCTTTTTGGTAATTGCGATTTTACGAATTATCTTTCAAGTTTCATTTTCGAAGCTCGTTATCGGCTTATATATATTTGTGTTTGCATTAGCAATATTTGTTCCTGATGATTTTCTACCGGTTTCTTTTGATTCAGGAGGAGTAACAACCGGTCCAATCACTGTGCCTTTTATTTTGGCACTTGGAGTTGGTCTAGCAAGTCGCTCCAATGATAAAGATGCCAATGAGAACAGTTTTGGACTTGTTGCTTTATGTAGTATTGGTCCTATTATCGCTGTGATGTTACTTGGAATTATCTATCATCCAAGTGAAGCAACCTACGATCCAGTAATTGTGCCACAACTTGATACGATGCAGGATGTCGCAAAAGTCTTTGCACATGAATTACCAATTATTGTAGGTGAAGTCGCACGTGCATTATTGCCTTTAGGTATAGTGTTTATTTTGTTTCAACTATTCACAAAGCAATTTCGAAAACGACAACTGATGAAAATGAGTGTTGGATTTATCTATACCTTTGCTGGACTGGTCTTGTTTTTAACAGGAGTAAATGCAGGGTTTATTCCGGTAGGGAAACTACTTGGTAGTGAACTTGCAAGTGAAAACTTACGAATTTTACTAATTCCACTTGGGATGTTAATTGGATACTTTATTGTGGCAGCTGAACCTGCTGTACATGTGTTAAATAAACAAGTTGAAGATGTATCTGATGGAGAAATATCCGCAAAAGCATTGAAGTATACTTTATCCATTGGAGTTGCTATCTCGGTTGGTTTAGCGATGTTACGTGTACTTACAGGACTTCACATTATGTGGTTTTTAATTCCATTATATGGAATTGCCTTGGCATTAAGTTTCTTTGTGCCTAAAATATATGTAGGGATAGCCTTCGATAGTGGTGGAGTTGCAAGTGGACCCATGACTTCTACATTCCTACTTCCCTTTGCGATGGGAGCTTGTGAAGCTGTCGGTGGAAATATCATGAGTGATGCCTTTGGGATTGTGGCAATGGTCGCAGTTGTACCACTTATTGCGGTGCAAGTATTAGGGTTGATTTATTCAACCAATGTTCGATTATTTAAATCAAAAGCAACAGAAGCAGATTCGTTTCCTGTTTTGCTTGGAGAGGAGGACGAATAGATGGAACAACTAGATGCTCGTTTTCAGGATTTACATGTCCTTGTTGTTATCGTGAATCATAAACGACGAAAAATTGTAACTGATGCATTACGTGAATTACGTGTCCCTCGCCAATTTGTCATCAAAGCTAAGGGAACAGCAAGCACATCGATGATGGATTTGTTGGGATTAGGTGATATTGAAAATGATTTTGTGATTAGCTTTATGGTGAAACAGTGGGTTCCACTTGTCATTCGTCATCTAAGTGAACATTTGCACTTAGCTAGACGTGGTGCAGGAATTGCATTTTCAATTCCAATTTCATCAATGATGGTACCTACAATTTGTAAAGATAAGAAAATTGCACATAAGTGGCAAAATGATATAACAGGAGAAACTATGGAAACACAATCAAATCATGAATTACTTGTCATCTTGAGTGAAGAAGGACGAAACGAACAAATCATGGAAGCTGCGCGTGAAGCAGGTGCAACTGGTGGAACAACGTTCCATGCATTACGAAAAGGAAGTAAAGAACTTGGAAAATTCTTTGGTATGTCATTACAGGATAAAAAAGATGTAACCACAATTTTAGTTGCAAGTCATGAAAAAGATCGTATTGCAAATGCGGTGATGCAAGCACTAGCTGAAGACCGTGAAAAGGTGATATTTACTTTGCCTGCTCAGTTTGTTAGTGGTTTAGAATTACAAAATGAAGAATAATTTGCTACCTTCGGGTAGCTTTTTTCATACGTAGATGTTGTAGTTGCAGTAGACTTTTGAGTATTTATTCTTTATAATGGAAACCAGTTATGCCAGTTGCATAATCAGCGCCAGGACAACATAGGTTGTTGACGAGGTCGGTAGTTATCGAAAGTTTCGGCGGGTACTATCGCGGATATGGTGATTCGTTAGAAGTAAAACAAAGACCAATATAATAGGGTTTAAAAATTACTTTGCCACCACAACAAAAGTAGACCTTTTAAAAAAGGCTTTTTTATCGTGGAGGAAAAGTAAATATGTGCGGAATTGTAGGTTATGTTGGAATAAACCCCAAATCAAACCAAGTCCTTTTGGACGGCTTAAAGTCGCTTGAGTATCGTGGATACGACTCAGCGGGAATGGCGAGTATCGTCAATGGAGAAGTGCGTGTAATAAAAACACGCGGAAAAGTGGCAAATCTGGAAAAGAAGATTCAGGATTTGCAAGTACCATCAAGTGTATTAGGAATTGCACATACACGTTGGGCAACTCATGGAATCCCAAATCAAAGTAATGCGCACCCACATCATCATGGCAAGGTGACATTAGTTCATAATGGAATCATTGAAAACTATGGGGAACTAAAAGAAGTACTGTTGAAACAAGGCTATGTCTTTGAAAGTGAAACAGATACAGAAATTGCAGCAGCGTATATTGATTATGTGTATGCAAAAGGCTTAGATAAACTAGCAACATTGCAAGAAGCCAATCGAGCATTTCGCGGTTCATTTGCCTTTGGAATTATTTTTTCAGATGAACAAGATACACTGTATGCGATGCGTAGAAATTCACCACTGATTGTTGCTGTTGGTGAAAATGAGAATTATATCGCAAGCGATGTGCCAGCTATTTTGAAATATACAAAACAGTATATTTTACTTGATCAAGATGAAATTGCAGTACTTCGTAAAGATGAAATTCAAGTGTATACACTTGATTTAGATGCCGTTGATTATGAAGTTAAAACGGCAACGATGGATGCAAGTGCAATTGCTAAAGATGGATATGAACATTTTATGTTAAAGGAAATTCATGAAGAACCACGGGTGGTTCGTGAAACCATGTTTAGTTATGTACAAGATGATATTGATCAACTTGTAGCATCACTACCTGATTTATCAAAATACCAACAAATTCATATTGTATCTTGTGGTAGTGCAATGTATGCAGGAATGATCGCAAAAAGTTTAATTGAATCGGCTGCGCGTGTTCGTGTCGATGTAGAAATTGCAAGTGAATATCGTTATAAAGATCCAATCTATGATGTAAATACACTTGTACTAGTGGTAAGTCAAAGTGGAGAAACTGCAGATAGTTTAGCAGCTTTATTATTAGCGAAACAACAAGGTGTTGATACGATGGCTATAGTAAATGTGGTAGGAAGTAGTATTGCTCGTGAAGCGAAGTATGTTGCATATACACATGCAGGAGTTGAAATTGCAGTTGCAACGACTAAAGCATATTGTACACAAGTAGCATTATTATCTTTAGTGGCATTAAATCTTACGTATGTACATGGTAAAGTAAGTAAAGCACAAGCAAATGAAATCATTAAAGAGATTCAACAACTGCCGGATATGCTACAACATATGATTGATGATGTGCAATATGTCAAAGCTGCAAAAATCATTTCTCGCCACAACAATGTATTTTTTATTGGACGTGGCTTAGATTATGCACTTTGCATGGAAGGTAGCTTAAAACTAAAAGAGATTTCATATATTCATAGTGAGGCATATGCAGCAGGAGAATTAAAGCACGGAACGATTTCATTAATTGAAAAAGGAACGCCAGTTGTAGCGATTTGCACAGAAGAGCGTTTATATGAAAAGACAATAAGTAATATCAAAGAAGTAAAAGCTCGTGGAGCCAATGTGATATTAGTTGTGCGTGAAGACTTACAAGTTGCACAAGATTACTATGATTATAAAATTAGTATTCCTAAGGTAAATCGTTTAATTCAAGGTATTGTAGGCGTTGTTCCATTACAGTTATTAAGTTATCAAGTGGCAAACTTACGTGGTTGTGAAATCGACCAACCAAGAAACCTTGCAAAATCAGTAACCGTAGAGTAAAGGTGTTTCACCTTTCTCTTTTTTGTTTTTTGCGTATAATAGAACTATGAGATATGGATTAAAAGTATGTTTAAGTGCAATTATAGCTTTGTGCATCTGGATAGGTGTACTTTTTGGTTGTATCCAAGGATTTGCCCTTAACAGTAGTTTTTATGCAAAACAAGATGCACGACTGGGTATTCACCAACGTATGCATGTGAGTGAAAATGATTATCAAACATCGATGGAAAATCTATTAAGTTACATTCAAGGAAACCGTGAAGATATCTACACTGAAATTACGTATCAAGAAGAAACAAGAGATATGTTTAATGAAAAAGAAGCGAAACATATGGTAGATGTAAAAGACTTATATTTAGATTTTCGCATGGTAGCAATAATTTGTATCATTTTTGCGATATGTTTATTGTTAATTGTATTGGTTGATGCACCAAAAGATTTTATGAGTGTATTTAGCGTTGGGTATTTACGAATGAGTATTGTTTTTGTCATATGTTTGGGTGCACTTGGATTATATGCAGCAGTCGATTTCAGTAGTTTTTGGACATCGTTTCATGGTGTGTTCTTCAGTAATGATTTGTGGTTATTAAATCCAGCGACTGATTTTATGATTCGCATGTTACCAGAAGCAGTTTTCCAAGCACTTGTTACAAGAATTCTTGTGGTGTTTGTTGGACTCTTTGTTCTAATTGGCATCATTTGTTTCGTGTATTTACTACGAAGAAAGAAAGTTAGCCTAGTATTGTATTCTTAATAAAAGAAGCGTAAAATATTATCAAATATAGATAAAAAGGGGGAAGCGAATATGAATATAAAAATCACCAAAGCAGAAACATTAAAAGCAAAACCTGCGGATGAAGAAAACTTAGGATTTGGTAAGTACTATACAGATCATATGTTTATGATGGATTGGAGTGTAGATGAAGGTTGGCACAATGCACAAATTATACCTTATGGACCAATTCCAATGGATCCTGCAAGCATGGTATTGCATTATGCACAAGAAACATTTGAAGGATTGAAAGCCTACCGTAATGGTGATGATATTCTGATCTTCCGTCCAGAAATGAATGCCTTACGTATGCAAAAAAGTAATGAACGTTTATGTATGGCAGAAGTACCTGAAGAAATTTTCGTTGAAGCAGTAGAAGAACTGGTACGTTATGAAAAAGACTGGATTCCTACAAGCGAAGGAACCTCATTATATATTCGTCCATTCTGTTTTGCTACAGAAGCAGCTGTTGGAGTACACCCAGCAACATCATATAAATTCATGGTAATTTTAAGTCCAGTTGGACAATACTACCCTGAAGGTGTAAACCCAGTAAAAATCTTCGTAGAAGATGAATATGTACGCGCGGTTGTTGGTGGTACAGGATTTGCTAAGTGTGGTGGAAACTATGCAGCAAGTATCATTGGACAAGTAAAAGCACAAGATGCAGGATACACACAAGTATTATGGCTTGATGGTGTACACCGTAAATATGTAGAAGAAGTTGGAACGATGAATGTTATGTTTGTGGTAGATGGAGAAATTTTAACACCACCATTAGAAGGAAGTGTATTGCCTGGAATTACTAGAGATTCATGTATTCGTATCCTTCGTGATTGGGGTTACACAGTAAAAGAAACACACATCGATATTAACGATTTGATGGAGTGGACAAAAACAGGAAAACTACAAGAAGCATTTGGAACAGGAACTGCTGCAGTTATTTCACCGATTGGTGAACTTAACTACAAAGGGAATGAACAAATTATCAATAACTTTAAGACTGGACCAATTACACATAAACTGTATGAAACCTTAACAGGGATTCAATGGGGAAATCTTGAAGATCCATATGGATGGGTACGTAAGATTTAATGAAACCAATCATTTTAGCTAGTCAAAGTCCAAGAAGAAAAGAATTGATGGAAAGTGTTGGACTTGAGTTTTCTGTGATTGTAAGTGATAGTCAAGAAACGTTCAACATGGAAATTGATATTCGAGATGCGATTCAAGAAGTAGCAAGTGCAAAAGCATTTGCAGTTGCTAAAGATCATCCAGATAGTATTGTTATTGGCTGTGATACCATTGTATATCAAGATGGAAAAATTTTAGGAAAACCAAAAGATAAAGATGAAGCATTTCGTATGTTGAAATCGTATAGCAATACATCCCATCAAGTGATTAGTGGAGTAGCAATTATCGCAAATGGTCATGTTGAAAGCTTTGCTAGTGTAAGTGAAGTATACTTCTATGAATTGGGTGATCAAGAAATTGAAGATTATATTGAAGCAGAAGCACCGTACGATAAATCAGGAGCTTATGGAATTCAAGAAAAAGCAAAAGCATTTGTGAAATCCATTGATGGAGATTACTTTACCATCATGGGATTGCCAATTGGAGAATTATATCAAAGACTGAAGAAGTATCAGTAGATGCTTCTTTTTTTGTGAGATCCCATTCTATTGCTTCACATTCTATAATGGATTTATGCTATAATTGAAAAAGAAAATGAGGTGTTTATGTTAAATTACTTAACCTTAAGCAATCTGATTGCCGTTTTAAAAATTGTACTTGATGTAGGTGTTGTATCAATCATCATTTACTATTGTTTGAAAATTGTAAAAAACAACTCAAGAACCATTCAATTAGTGAAAGGTATTTTGTTTGTGTTACTTATAAACTGGATTGCGCAAACTTTAGGGTTGCGTACCATTGCCTTTATTACTACACAAGTTCTAAACTGGGGAGTATTGGTCATCTTTATTATTTTCCAACCTGAAGTTCGTTCGCTGTTAGAAAAACTTGGAAAGACGACATTTACAAGTATTTCGAGTTTGAATCAATCTGAAAAAGAACGCTTGATTGATGAACTGGTTCGCTCAACAAATGATTTAGCAAACAGTAAGACAGGAGCTTTGATTTGTTTGGAACAAACCAACTCGCTTGATGATTATATTGCAACCGGAACAGCACTTGATGCAGATGTAAGTGATGAATTATTAGGAACGATTTTCTGGGAAGGAACACCATTACATGATGGGGCGGTTATTATTCGTGGGAATCGAATTGCATGTGCAAGTGCATTCTTTCCACCGACGACTCGTGAATTCCCACGTCAATATGGAGCACGTCATAGAGCAGCCGTTGGAATTAGTGAAGTAACCGACAGTATAACAATTGTTGTATCTGAAGAAACTGGAAATGTATCGATTGCTAAAGAAGGAGTTCTGACGCAAGTAAATGCAGTAAACTTACGTGCAACTCTTGTTAGAGCCTTGCAAGCAAGTGATCCGGTGGTAAGTACAACAACTAGTGAAACACAACAAGCACCTGCATCACCTACACAAGATGTACCAATAAAAGAAGTGAAACCTTTGATTAAAAAGAGATCACGTAAAAAAGATGCAAAAATTGAAGCAGAAGCAATTGTAGTTCAACCGAGCACACCTTTAAAGGAAAATACAAAAGAAGGTAAGGCGAAAGGAGGAAAGACAAATGCGAAAAAATAGAACACGAAAAACGGAAATTCCAAAGCCAATTGTAAAAAGTACAACTTCATTTAAGAACACGTACTCAAAAGCTGAACAAGTCGTGTTGCGTTTGTTTGGAATCGTTTCGAAATGGGTGGATCGCATCCTCTTTAGTCAACGGTATGCAAAAGTGATTGCAGTAGCCATTGCCGCATTACTATTTGCAGTTGTCTCACAAGATATTGAAGGAAATATCTTTACAAATCAAATTCGTTCAGCAACAGATGTAAAAGATATTCCAGTAGTAACCAATATTTCTTCATCAGAATATGAAGTAATTGACTTACCTGAAACAGTCACAGTAACTATCACTGGTGATGCTGGTGATGTACAATACGCAAGTCAAAGAAAAGACAATTATCAAGTTATGGCAAACTTGAGTGATAAAGGAGTTGGGACATACGAAGTAGAACTTGTTCCATTAAACTTCTCAGATAAGGTTGATGTAAGCGTCAACCCATCAGTGGCTTTAGTTACGGTACGAAAAAAAGTCAGTCGTAGTTTCTCACTTGGTTATGATTTTGTAAATATGAACCAAATGGATGATATTTATAGTTTATCTGAACCAGTGTTTGATCAAAACGAAGTTATCATTCGTGCCAGTGATGAACGTATGCAAGAAATCGCATATGTGAAAGCATTAATTGACGTTGCAGATAAAAAGGCAGACTTTAGACAAGATGCCCAAATTGTTGCATACAATGCAAATGGAGATCGACTAGCTGTGGATATACTGCCTGCAACAGTTGGAGTTGAAGTAGCTGTAAGCTCACCACATAAAGTTGTGCCAATAAAATTAGACTTTACTGGTGAACTGCCAGAAGATGTCGCAATTTCAAGTTTTGAACTTGATCAAGAAGAAGTAACCATCTATGGTTCAACTAAAGTCTTGGATAATTTAAATGAATTATCTGTAAGTATTCCATTAAACAATGTAACCAAAGATATGAGCACAAAAACAGTAACAGTTCCAGTAAAACTACCAAATGGAACTGCAGTTAAAGGGGACACATTAACATTAAGTGTGAAAGTTAACTTTGGAAAAGGGAAAACAAAAACATTTGATGATGTACCCGTTCGTTTTACAAATTTAAAAGATGATTTAGGGGTACTTAATGGAGATACGTTGAAACAACAGGTAACCGTAAGTGGTTTGGAAAGTGTAATTGATAAACTAAAAGCAGAGGATATTTATCTAGTTGCAGATTTACAAGAATGTGAAGCACCTGGAACGTATACAATCCGCTTACAATTAAAAAACACAAACAACCAATTACGTTATAAATTAGAAAATGAAGAAATAGAATTACAGATTCAGTGAGGAGAAGAGTATTATGGGTAAATATTTTGGAACAGATGGTGTCCGCGGGAAGGCAAATGAAAAACTAACATTAGATATGGCTGTGAAAATCGGTCAATACTTGGGGCATTATTTTTCAAAAAATAAGAAAGCAAAAATTATCATTGGGAAAGACACACGTTTATCTAGTGACATGTTTGAATTAGCAATTAGTGCTGGTGCAATTAGTACAGGGGCAAATGTATATGCAGTTGGTGTATGTCCAACACCATGTATTTCTTACTTGGTAAAGCAAGAACACTTTGATTGTGGGGTTATGATTAGTGCTTCGCACAACCCATTCTATGATAATGGAATTAAATTATTCAACTTTGAAGGCAAGAAGATGGATCCAAACTTGGAAGCTAGCATCGAAGATTATATGGATGGTAAAATTAGTATTGAACCAGCTAAAGGTGACGATATTGGAAAATCTGTTGACTTTGCACGTGGATTGGCGATTTATGAAAGTTACTTGAAAAATACAATC
Organism: Breznakia blatticola; assembly: GCF_004365815.1. Taxonomy (GTDB): domain Bacteria; phylum Bacillota_I; class Bacilli_A; order Erysipelotrichales; family Erysipelotrichaceae; genus Breznakia; species Breznakia blatticola. The sequence continues at coordinate 3,032 of NZ_SODD01000048.1, read as the reverse complement.
AATCACATTGATGCAACTGGATTAAATGTTGCACTTGATTTAGCAAATGGTAGTGCAACTAGTACAGCTGTTGATTTATTTACTGACTTAGGAATGAATGTGAAAGTTATTCACTCTATGCCAAATGGAACGAACATTAATAACCACTGTGGTTCGACACATCCTGAAGACTTACAAAAATTGATGAAATCAGGAAAGTATGATGTTGGATTTGCATTTGATGGGGATGCGGACCGTTTGATTGCTGTTGATGAAGATGGAAATCTTTTCGATGGAGACTACATTTTATATACAACAAGTAAATATTTAAGTGATAAAAATCGCTTAAATGACAATGTTGTAGTCACAACAGTAATGGCAAACTTAGGATTATATAAAGCATTGGATGAACTTGGAATTACGTATGTACAAACACCAGTTGGTGATAAATACGTAACTGAAGAAATGGAAAAACATGATTATTCTCTAGGTGGAGAACAATCTGGACACATTATTTTTAGAGAACATGCAGTGACTGGAGATGGGCTTCTTAGTGCACTAATGTTAGTGGAGATGATGACATCAACAAAGAAATCATTAAAAGAACTTGGTGAAGAATTGTTTATTTACCCACAATTATTAATCAATGTTGAAGTACAAGATAAAGAAGCTGCATTAAAAGATGAAGGCTTACTTGCACAAGTTGATGAAGTTGCAAAAGAACTTGGTGATGAAGGTCGTATTCTTGTAAGACCAAGTGGTACAGAACCACTTGTACGTGTTATGGTTGAAGCAAAAACGGACGCACTTTGCGAAAAATACGTTACACAAGTTGTTGAATATATAAAAGAACAAGGACTATAAGCTGCTCAGGCAGTAAAGTCCTTTTTTCTATCACATAATTTTGTTACAATAGAGGAAGAAGAGGTACAAACTATGAAAAAAGTTATATGTGTCGTAGAAGATGAAAAAGATTTAAATGAACTTGTAAAGCGTTATCTAGAAAAAGAAGGATACGAAGTACGTTCATATTTGACTTATAATGAAGCATATGAGCATATCAATGATGAAGATGTGCATTTATGGATTTTAGATATCATGTTAGATAACAAGAGCGGCTTTGATCTAATTGAAGAAATACGTTCGCAAGGTAGTGAAATACCAGTTATTTTCATGAGTGCGCGTGATAAAGAATTTGACCGCATTATCGGTTTAGAAAAAGGTAGTGATGACTACATTACAAAACCATTCTCGCCTAAAGAATTGGTATTGCGTGTAAATAACTTGATGAAGCGTGCATACAAAGAAAGCAACCGTATTCAAATTGATGGATATGAGCTTGATGAAGTGCAACGTAAAGTCTTTGAAGGTAACGAAGAAATTGATCTAACAACGAAAGAATTTGACTTGTTGATGATGTTTATTCGCAATAAAGGAATTGCCTTCTCACGTGAAATGATTTTAGAGAATGTATGGGAAGATAACTACTTTGGTAGTGATCGAGTTGTAGATGATACATTACGTCGTTTACGTAAGAAATTACCAAACTTGAACATCCATACGATTTATGGATTTGGGTATCGATTAGGATAATGGAAGTAAATAACCGATTATGGGTAAAACGACTTTCTTTGTCGCAACAATTGATTGTTTTGATTGTTTGCTTCGTGTCGTTTTTTGCTGTGTTCTTCTTTATTTTTGTCAATTCCAATGTAAATAACTACACCGAAGAACAAATGTTTACCCAACTAAGTGAAACACAAGATAACTTAAGCTATATTTATCATTCTGTGGATGTCGATACAACGCAACTTGCACAAAATGATAATCGTATGATTGATAGCTACTTTTTTAAGCGTGATAACGAAGGCATCTATCATGTAGAATATCATGCAGATGGCTTAAAGGATGATAAAAAAATCTATGCAGATGTTTATAACAATCTACTAGTTCAAGATGCTATCCAAAAAGGACCACTTGGAGTTTTTTATGAGGATGAAAGTATTGCACGAGTATATCCAGGAAATAAATATACGTATTACAGCATTCGAATGCTCGAAGATGATGTGGTACTTGTTTCTTTACTAAACAATGCATATATTAATGAATTCAAGAGTACGTTTGTTGAAAATGTTATTGATATTACGGTTTTTGTTGTTGGTCTATTTTTTGTGATTATGATGTTATGGGTTGGAAATATTATTCGCCCATTACATATTATCAAAAACTATATTGATCGTATTCGTGTTGGAAAAGAAGCGACGATGAAAATCAATCGTAAGGATGAAATTGGTGAGGTTGCTGAGGCACTTGTAACTATGCAAGAAGAACTCAATAAACAAGAAAAAACAAAAGAAGAAATGATTCACAATATTTCGCATGATTTAAAAACACCGATTGCGACCATTAAATCCTATGGGGAGAGTATCAAGGATGGAATTTACCCATACGATACATTGGAGAAAAGTGTAGATGTTATTATCGACAATGCCAATCGTTTGGAAAAAAAGGTTCGTAGTTTACTATTTATGAACCGTGTGGAATATATCTTAAGTCAAGATAGTGATGAAATTGTCACTGACATGCGTGATGTCGTGGATACTGTGGTCTTGAATACCAAAGTTATCCGTCCAGAAATTGAAATTGAAAAGAATACCATGTCATCGCTCTTTAGAGGGAATGAAGAAGCTTGGCGTGTATGTGTAGAAAACTTATTAGAAAATGCCTTGCGTTATGCAAAGACACAAATTGTTATTACCTTAGATGAGGAGCAATTGTGTATTTATAACGATGGGGAACAAATACCAGAAGAAATTTTACCAACGTTATTTAAACCATATGAAAAAGGTCGTGACGGACAATTTGGACTTGGTTTGAGTATTGTTAGCAAAGTTGTGCATTCAGCAAACTATAAAGTAGTTGCAGAAAATGTAGAAACTGGTGGAGTCATATTTAAAATTAGGCTTAATTCAACCGATGCGCACCTAACTTAGATTGTTACATGTATGATGATACATTGAAATGTAAGATTACCATATAAAAATAAGGAAGGT
>NZ_SODD01000047.1 GCF_004365815.1 Breznakia blatticola | reverse complement strand
CTTCAAGTTATAATTCCGAAAATTCATCAATTGCAATTCCGATTTTTTATCACTTGGTTTTCCGTTTTTTCTTCAAGTTAATTTTACAATTTACAGCAAATACATATTCACTTTGATATAGATTTGTATTTTGTATGATTATGGTTCATTTCATTCAACTTGAAAATGAAAAAAAGGATTATGCAATTTTTCTACATAATCCTTAAAAATTATACGTTTTCTCCGTTTGAAGCAATCACTTCTTTGTACCAGTCAAATGATTTTTTCTTTCTTCTTGAGAAGTCTCCGCTACCATCATCATATTTTTCAACATAAATAAAACCATAGCGTTTTGCCATCTCTCCAGTTGATGCACTAACCAAGTCAATGCATCCCCAAGGTGTAAAGGCACGCAAGTCTACACCATCAGCAATCGCTTCAGCCATAGCATCAATATGTTTACGTAAGTAATCAATACGGTAGTCATCATTAATAGAACCGTCTTCCTCAATTGTATCAAGTGCTCCTAGACCATTTTCAACAACCATTAATGGAACGCGGTAACGATCATATAGATCAATTAATGCATAACGAAGTCCTTGTGGATCAATTTGCCATCCCCACTCACTTGCTTCTAAGTAAGGGTTTGGTGTCCCACCAAGTAAGTTCCCTTCACCTTTTTTAGCTGGATCAGCAGATGTACAACTTGACATATAGTATGAGAACGAGATAAAGTCAACAGTTCCATTTGCGATGGTTTCCATATCACCTTCAGCAATATCAAGACTTACTCCATTTTCATCCCAAATGCGTTGTGCAAATGTTGGATATTTTCCTTTTACTTGTACATCTGTACAGTAATAATTAAAGTTTTGGTTTTGTTTTTGTGCTGCAATGGCATCCTCTGGTTTACATGTTAATGGATACGTTGTTGCATAGATAATCATATTTCCAACTTGGTTATTTGCATCCAATTCGTGTGCTAATTGTACAGCTTTTGCACTTGCAACAAATTGGTGGTGTAATCCTTGGAAACGTTTTTGTGGATTATCTACTTGATGCATGAAATCAGTAGTTCCTTCATTAATAATTCCTAATGATAAGAAGTTACCTAAATTCCCCATTGCACCATTAATTTCATTAAATGTTAACCAGTATTTTACTTTTCCTTTATAGCGATTAAAAATCGCAGTACAGTAGTTCATGAAAAAGTCAATCAACTTACGATTCGCCCAACCACCATATTCTTTTGATAAATGATATGGCAATTCGTAGTGAGAAATTGTAACTAATGGTTCTATATTGTGTTTTAAACACTCATCAATAACGCTTTCATAGAAAAGCAATCCCGCTTCATTTGGTTCGCTTTCATCTCCTTTTGGGAAAATACGAGTCCATGCAATTGAGAAACGATATACTTTGAATCCCATTTGCGCAAACATTGCGATATCATTTTTGTAGTGGTGATACATATCAATCGCTTCGTGTGAAGGATAAAATGTACCTTCCTCTAATACGGGTGTAATGCGTTTTGCTTGTGTTCTTGATCCACCTGTACAGATATCAGAAATAGATAAGCCTTTTCCGCCTTCTCTATATCCACCTTCACATTGGTTGGCAGCAGTTGCTCCACCCCATAAAAATCCTTCTGGAAATCTACCCATTATATGTCACTCCTTTACTTTCTAATTCAGCAATTTTGTCTGCGAATTGTGGTAAGTGTTTTTTATGCGCAACTAATAGTTCATTCATTACCATGTCTGCTTTTTCTCCAGACTCGATTAATGGATTAATTGTGAATGCTTGTTTTAATGTTTCATAGTTTCCCGTGATTGCTGCTTCAATCGTACATTCTTCCATTGCTTTCATAATTTGTAGCATTCCTCTTTGTGCACTCTTAAAACTTCCCCATACAATTGGTTCTGCTCCATGACTTGTAATATAGCTTGATACCTCTGCAATACTATCATATGGTAAATCCGCAATCGCCCCTTTGTTTTGTGTACTTACAACCATTACTTTTCGTTTGTCGTTCACAATGGATGCAATTACTTCACAAGCTGCATCACTATAGAATGTTCCACCTCGTTCACTTAGCTCTTTTGGTTTGTAGTCTAAGTTTGGATCTTTGTATAGTTCAAACAAGCGATCTTCGGTTGCTTTAACTAGTTGTGCACGTGTGTTGTTTTCTTTGTATTCTTCTAGTTCTAAATCTAGCATTGTTTGTGTTAAATAGTAATAACGGTGGTACATACATGGTAATAATCCTTCATGTTTTACCAAGTCGTAATCAAAAGGCATTTGTGGAATGTTTTTTACTCCTTCTGGCATATCTTCAGGAGCGATATCTTTTCCATATTGTTGGTCAATGATTTTATCTGTGATTTCTTGTCCTTGTTTGTTCCAAACACGGTGCCAGTGGAAGTGATTTAACCCTGCAAACTTAAAGTATAATTCTTCACTGAATGGTTCTAATCCTTCAAATGCATTTGCGATGTTTTGGTGAACGATAGGCACATTACATAATCCAATCGTTCTTGTCCAACCAAAGTGTTTGATTGCAGCTTCTGTAACCATCCCTGATGGATTGGTAAAGTTTACTAACCATGCATTTGGACAAAGTTCTTTCATATCATCAATAATTGATTTAATGACTGGAATGGTACGTAAAGCTTTGAACATTCCCCCAGCTCCATTTGTTTCTTGACCCATCATTCCATACTTTAATGGAATGGTTTCATCTTTGATTCTTGCATCAAGCAATCCAACACGAAATTGTGTAGTTACGAAGTCTGCATCTTTTAATGCAGCTCTGCGATCCATTGTAAGGTGCACTTCCCAATCAAGGTTAGCAGCTTTAATCATACGTTTTGCCATCGCTCCAACGATTTCTAGTTTTTCTTTTCCTTCTTCGATATCCACAAGCCAGATTTCTTTAATATCTAACTCATCTTTACGTTTAATAAATCCTTCAAATAATTCTGGTGTGTAGCTACTACCTCCACCAATTGTTGCAATCTTAAGTCTTCCCATAGTTCCTCCAGTTTCTTTCTTTTTCTTAAGTAAAATAATAAAGCCTGTTTATCAACTACCAGTTTTCGGTACATCATAAACAGGCAATGATTTAATTAGATATTTTCTCCGTTAGAAGCGATTACTTCTTTATACCAGTCAAAGCTTTTCTTTTTACTACGTTTTAATGTTCCATTCCCAGCGTCATCACGGTCTACATAAATGAATCCATAACGTTTACTCATTTCACCTGTTGAAGCACTAACTAGGTCAATACATCCCCAAGAAGTGTATCCAAGTAAATCTACACCATCTAATGTAACAGCATCGTGCATTGCTTTAATGTGTTCTCTCATATAGTCAATGCGGTAGTCATCTTCAACATAACCGTTTGCATCTGGTTTATCTACTGCACCCAATCCATTTTCAACGATGAATAATGGTTTTTGGTAGCGGTCATATAATGCGTTAAGTGTAGTACGTAATCCTTGAGGATCGATTTGCCATCCCCATTCACTTGCTTTCAAGTATGGGTTTTTCACTGAAGCAAATACGTTTCCATCAGTTTTTAGCTTTTCATCAACACTTGCACATTTTGAAGAGTAGTAAGAGAAACTAATAAAGTCTACAGTGTGTTCTTTTAAGATTTCTTCATCACCTTCAACGAAAGGAATTTTTACTCCTTTTCTTTCTAAATCAAGTAATGCATATTTTGGATATTCACCTCTTGATTGTACATCAATAAAGAAGTAGTTATCACGGTTTGTTTCGTATGCTTTCCAAACATCTCCGGGGTTACATGAATATGGATATACTTCACCAGCAGCAAGCATACATCCAATCATATTGGTTGGATCAATTTCGTGTCCAATTTTTGTAGCTAGAGCACTTGCTACCAACTCATGGTGTGCAGCTGTATATGTTGCTTGATCACGGTTTTCACCTTCTTCAAAGTAAAGACCAGCTCCCATAAATGGTAAGTGTAAAATCATGTTAATTTCATTGAATGTTAACCAGTATTTTACAAGTCCTTTGTAACGTGTAAATAAAACTCTTACTAATTTTTCATAGAATCCAATTAACTTACGGTTTTTCCATCCACCATACTCAGTGATTAAGTGCATTGGACAGTCAAAGTGTGTAATTGTAACTAATGGTTCAATTCCATATTTGTGACATTCTTTAAATAAATCTTCATAGAATTTCAGTCCAGCTTCATTTGGTTCATCTTCATCACCGTTAGGGAAAATTCTTGTCCAAGCAATAGATAAACGGTATGTTTTAAATCCCATTTCTCCAAATAGTGCGATGTCTTCTTTGTAGTTATGATACATATCAATCGCATTTTGTGCAGGATAGAAGTGTTCATCATCAAAATCAAACATTTTCATGTTTCCTAGCATCACTGGGAAACGGTCCTTCCCATGAGGAATCACATCAACATTTGCTAATCCTCTTCCATCAACATTGTATGCACCTTCGCATTGGTTGGCAGCGGTTGCTCCACCCCATAAAAAATCTTTTCTAAAAGCCATAGTACCCTCTCTTTCACATATATTTCTTTCAATTATATTATTGCTTATAGCCTTAGTTTAAACCCTCTAGCAACTGTAGAGTCAAGGCAATAAATGCATTATTTTCATTCTTTTTTTATCTATAAAGGCAACAAAACATTAGGTTTCCCTAATGCTTTGTGTGTGTTTTTAAACTAAACCGATGATAATTTCATCTCCAGTTTTTACTTCAGGTTCTTGTGTTTCCACAAGATCTAAATAATCTGTCGTATTCACAACGACAACTGGTGTAATTGTACTAAATCCAGCTTCTTGAATTGCTTCAATATCAAAGTTCACAAGAGCTTGTCCTTGTTTTACTTTGTCACCTTGGCTAACAAGTGCTTCAAAATGTTTACCTTCAAGTTGAACCGTATCCATTCCGATGTGAATTAGTAATTCCATACCATCATCAGAAACTAAACCAATTGCATGTTTTGTTGGGAATAATGTAATTACTGTTCCATCAAATGGCGCAACTACTTTTCCTTCAGTTGGTTCAATCGCGATCCCTTTACCTAATGCACCTTGTGCAAAAGCATCATCTTTCACTGAAGAAAGAGGAACCACTTTACCTTTAATAGGGCTAGCTACTGATTGTTTTTTTTTTACTAATGTTTCAGCTTGTGCAGTAACGTCTTTTGCTTCGTATTTGTCTTTCCAGAAGAAGAAAGTCAACGCAAATCCAATTACCATTGAAATTACAACACAGATGATTGCTGACCACATTCCACTAGCATCTCCATCTGGAGTAATATAGTTAACAACACCGAAGATTCCTAAACCACCAGAAGTGTATGAAATTGCGTTGCTTCCTGCAAAGATTGCACCAGCAATACCAGCACCGATCATAGAGAATGCAAATGGTGTTTTTTCTGGTAATGACATACCATAAATCGCAGGTTCTGTTACCCCACAAATACCAGAGATAATTGCCCCAGGTCCAATTTCTTTGTACACAGGGTTTTTCGCTTTAATCCACATTGCAAGAATAGCACCAGTTTGTGCGAATGTTGTTCCAAACATACCAGTAAGAATTGAACTAGATCCTGTTGAAGCAATTGCCATAATGTGTAAAGGTACAACACTCCAGTGAAGTCCAAAGATAACAAGTACTTGCCATACAAGACCAAGAACTGCACCATATACAAATGGTGAGAAATCGATCAATGCTTGGAATCCCATTTGTAGGTATTCCATGAATAATCCCATAACTGGTCCAATCACTAAGAATCCAGCGAATAATGAAACGATTAATACAAAGAATGGTACGAAGAATGTTTGAATTACTTCAGGAATCACTTTGATTGCAAGTTTTTGCACTTTAGCAGCAAACATTACAATAAATAATGCTGGCATAGCTCCACTTAAGTAGTTTTGTGCTACCCAAGGAATTCCGAAAAGTTTAACATAAGAATCAAGACCTAATAAGCTAAATGGTGCAGTTTCAACACCAGCTGACATTGTACTTAATTGTACAGCAGGCATACATAAACTTGCTCCAATAGCTAAACCAATCATTGGTTTTAATCCGAATTTCTTCGCAGCGTTGTATCCTACGAACATCGGTAAGAAGTTAAATACTGAGTTTCCAATTGCATTTAAGAAAATGTAAATACCTGATGTAGCATCATATACTTCTAAGAATGTACATACAGCATTTACCCCTTGCATCATCCCACAAGCACATAATACACCAAGGAATGGTTGGAAAGTTCCACTTAATACATCAATAACACGATCAAAGAAATTTCCTTTGTCTCCATCTGAATTTGCAGCACTTTCGCTTGATAATCCAGCTACTTCTAATACATCATCGTAAACTTTAGATACGTGGTTTCCAATTACTACTTGGTATTGCCCACCACTTTTCATGACAGTAACAACTCCGTCCATGTTTTTTAATACATCATCGTTTGCTTTACTTTCATCTTTTAATTTAAAACGTAATCTTGTGATACAGTGCGTTAAACTGTTGATGTTTTCTTTTCCACCAACATTAGCAACTATATCTCTTGCTAATTGTTCATATTTTCCCATTTTTTTGACCTCCATCTTTCTGAAATAAATAGTTATATGAAATCTGAAGGTTTGGCCAACTTAATGTCACCACCCACTATATTTTTACAAAGCAAGTACCTGTCAAATCCCCCTTTCATTTCCTTATAATTGCTTTATAAATGACGAATTTATTTGTGATCAATGATCACTTTACATCGGTTATTTATCTGTTTTATAAATAACGCGCTCAATATGAATTGTTAAGTATAATTGTTCTTCATTTGAAAGAACATAATCATATTTCTCAACAATAAACTTTGTAATTTTTAATACACAATCGTATGCATTTTTATATTTCACTTTAATGAGTTCTAATAAGTCATCTTCTTGATTTCCAGTATATGTGTTCTTGTGAATCAGACGTTGCGCAAAGAACTTTAAGTGTGTAATAAATCGATAGAAATATACGGAATCTTCATCAAACTCTACATTGAAGTAATACTTTACAATGTTTGATATTTCTTGCATTACTGTTGTAATTTCATAAACATCTTCGATATCTTCATCCATCTCTGCATTCACTAAGTGTAAAGCAACGAATCCAGCTTCATCATCTGGTAAACGCACATTGAATTTTTCCTCAATCATATCCAAAGCGGTTTTCCCGACTGCATATTCATCAGGATAAAAACGTTTTGTATCCCACAACAAAGCATTCTTTACAGTAATTCCTTCATTGAAACGTACAATTGCAGTATACATATGGTCGACAATTGAAATGTAAATTGAATCATTCAATTTTCTACCTAAATGTGTTTTTGCAAAGGTTACAATTTCTTCTGAGAGTTGTACGTACTCCATTGGGATATCAACCAATAACTCTTGGAAACGACTATTCATATCTGGGTTTGCCATAAAGAATTCTTTATCTATCATCCCTGGATCAACTTCGTCTCCAACTTTCTTCTTAAATGCGAGTCCACAACCCATCACAATCTTTTCATTTTGATGTTGATCAAGTATAACTACGACATTGTTGTTTAGTATTTTTTCAATCCTCATATTTCCCTCACATTCTCCAAATAAAGATAAAAACCTATTCACCTAACTCTGATAATATACAAAAATCCTGCATATTTATCATTGTTTGGGCAAATAGGTTTAGCTTGTTCTCACAATCACTATCCAATTTATAATTGAATTGTACCACAATTGCACATAATTGCAACCGCTTTCACATCTTTTTTCTACTTTTTTTATAAATCCTTTCAAATCACTTGAATTTCATCAAGCGAATCAACGATATATGTTGGTTTAATTCCAAAGGTTTCAACATCTATGCGTGAATGTACTCCACTTGTAATTAAAATAGTGTCAATTCCTGTATTTTGTCCAAGGGCTATATCCGTCTCTAGATTATCACCTACCATAACGACATCTTCTTTTTGTATATCAAAATAACGTAATGCTTGATTTAAGATAGGTGCATAGGGTTTCCCTATCTTTTCACTTTTTTGTTCACTTGCATATTCAAATAAAGCCACAACACTTCCATTTCCTATAGCATATCCTTCACTTGTTGCTAAACGACGATCACTATTTGTACCGATTAGTTTTGCACCGTTTAGTAAAAATGAGAGTGCATGTGAATACATTTCATACGTTCCATCTTTATCTAACCCAACAAAAACGAAATCAACATCTTTATCTGTAATATGAAATCCATTGGTAAGTAATGCTTCACGTAATCCATCTTTTCCAACCATATATGCATTTCGCTCTTTATAGTTTTCAGCTACATGCATCGCTGCAGCCATACTTGAAGTAAAGAAATCTTCTTCTTGAATTCCATTAAAACCAATCGCTTCCATATGTTCTTTATTTTGTTTTAATGTACGTGTTGCATTATTTGTAAGAAAGATATAGCGATTCCCGCTTTCTTTAATACGATCCAAAAACGCTTGTGCTCCCTCTACCATAATACTTCCGTGGTACATGGTACCATCTAAATCAATCAAAAATGTCTTCATAATCTACCTCGTATGTTCTCTATTTTACCACATTCTAGGAATCTATGTTTTTAAATTGTATAGATGGTATGGAACTATCTACACTTTGTTTATTCATTTACATTTGTTTACAAGATCTTGACAATCAAATCATTCAAGATCGATTCTTTATTCTATTGTATATCGACTTGCATTTAAATTATTCATATAGAATTGAACATCCATGGATGAGTTTGATCTTCTTTTTCATCCTTGCTATTTGTTATGCCAAGTCTTTTTTAGGTGGAGCGGACATAAAATACATTGTATATGCATATGTATTCCTTGGTTTTACTCATATGCTTTACATGTTAATGATTGCAAATACTTGCGGATTATTCTATATGTATATATCTAATAAAAAAAGAATCCCCTTTCTACCATTTCTAGTACTTGGGACTCTTATTTTGTTTTATTTATGATATACCTTCGCTTCACTTACAATATAGTCTAGTGGAACATCAAATGTTTCTGTTGGAATATCTGCTAATTTCTGTGCTTCAAATCCAACACCAATTTTAAGTGCATTTGTCTTTTTTAGATACACATCATAGTATCCACCACCTTGACCAAGGCGGTTTAGTTTTTCATCAAACCCGACAAGTGGGACAATGATGACTTCAAGATCTTCTGGTTCTATTTTAAAATCTGAGATTGGTTCTTTTTGACCAAACGATCCAATTGTAAATTGATCAAGTCCTTCAATTAAGTAAAAGTCCATTTCTCTTTTTCCAGTAACAACTGGTGCAAAGAACGAACGTTCCAAGCGTAATAAACTTGTGACATCTACTTCGCTTTTCATTGGTAAATAAATGGCAATTTTTTCATATTTCCGCAATAAAGGAATTAACTTATCAACAACATCTGCAGAATAGTTTGCAAGTTGAAGCTCGTTAAGTTCTTGACGTTTTTTTCTTGTTTCTGTTCTCAGATTCTTTTTCATAGTATTACCCGATTGACCCTTCCATATCCATTTTCAATAGTTGGTTAAGTTCAACTGCATATTCCATTGGTAATTCTTTTGTAAATGGCTCTAAAAATCCCATTACAATCATTTCTTCTGCAGCTTCTTTGGTTAACCCACGACTCATTAGATAGTATAATTGTTCTTCAGAAATCTTAGATACGGTTGCCTCGTGTTCAATAGTTGAATCATTATTTTCCACGATATTTGTTGGTATTGTATCTGATCGACTTAATTTGTCTAAAATAAGTGTATCACATTCAATCTTACTTTTCGCATATTTCGCATTTTTTCCATGACGTACGATTCCACGGTAGTTAACTTCCCCACCTTTTTTTGAAATCGACTTCGAAATAATTGTGCTTGATGTATGTGGTGCTAAATGAATCATTTTTGCTCCTGCATCTTGGATTTGTCCTTTACTAGCAACAGCAATCGAAACAGTTGTTCCTTTTGCATATTCTTCAGCAAGTACACAAGCAGGATATTTCATATTCACACCCGAACCAATGTTTCCATCGATCCATTCCATACTTCCGTTATATAGTACTTTTGCACGTTTCGTAACAAGGTTAATAATATTACTACTCCAGTTTTGTACTGTTGAGTAACGACATTTTGCATCTTTATGTACAAAAATTTCAACAACAGCAGCATGTAGACTATCTTTTGAATACACTGGTGCTGTACATCCTTCTACATAGTGAATATCTGCACCCTCATCAACAATGATTAGTGTACGTTCAAATTGTCCACCTTGTTCCGTATTAATACGGAAATACGATTGTAGTGGTTTTTCTAATTTCACACCTTTTGGTACGTAAATAAAACTACCACCGCTCCACACTGCACTATTTAACGCAGCAAATTTATTATCCGTATATGGAATTAACTTCCCAAAAAACTTCTTAAAAAGTTCTTCGTGTTCTTTTAATGCAGTATCTGTATCAAGGAAGATAACTCCCTTATCTTGCACTTCTTGTAACATATTGTGATACACCGCTTCACTATCGTATTGCGTTGTAACACCTGCTAAGAAGTCCTTTTCTGCTTCAGGAATTCCTAAACGATCAAAAGTGTCTTTGATTGTATCTGGTACATCATCCCAAGAGGTTTCTGTTCTCTCACTTGGTTTAATGTAATATGTAAATTCATCAAAGTCAATTTCGCTTAGATCAGGTCCCCATGTTTGCATTGGTGATTTTTGAAAATATTCTAACGCTTGCAAACGGTACTCCTTCATCCATTCTGGTTCACCTTTTATATTTGAAATCTCTTCTACAATTTCTTTAGATAAACCTTTTTTTGTTTTATAAACACTTGTGTCTTCATCGTGAAAACCATATTCATACTCTTCACTAAGACCAAGTTCTTTTTCTTTATCAGTCATGGTTTTCCTCGCTTTCATCAATTAAAGCTTCCATACCATCCCAGCCAATTGTGGCACAGTGAATTCGATTGGCTTGTTTTCCAACATTTTGGAAAGCAATTGCTTCTTCAAGTAAATCTTCATCATATGGTTTTTCATCGATCATCGCACGATAGTTTTTAATAATTTCGCGTGCTTCTTCAATAGTTTTCCCAATAAGTAACTCACTCATAATCGAAGTTGATGAAGTTGAAATGGTACATGCTACTCCATCAAAACGAACATCGTCAATCTTTCCATCTTTAATTTTTGCTTGCACATGGATATCATCAATACAAGAATCACTTGCCATGTGTTTTTCTTTATATTCAGGATCTTTCGATAATTCATGGTTTCTTGGATTTTGTCCATGATCCATAATGATTTGTCGTAAAATCATTGGGTCGTTCATCATACTACTCATAAACATTTCCTCCTAAAAGAATACATCTAACATGGATTCTTTATTTATGCTTTTACATACTTCGATAAAGTGATCAACTTCTTCTTTTGTATTGTAGAAAGCTAAACTTGCACGTAATGTACTTGGTGTTTGCAACACATCCATCAATAGCTTTGCGCAGTGTTGACCACTACGTAAACTAATTCCTTTATCTGAAAAATATGTAGCTGCATCCTGGCTAAAGACATCTTTTATGTTGAATGTAATAATACTGCTTTCAACATCTGCATTATAAATCTCAACATTATCAAGTTCACTTTGCATTTTCTTAAGCATATAATCACGCAATTCATGCTCGTATGTATAAATCGTATCCATACCAATTGCATCTATATAATCAATTGCTGCTTTCATTCCTAGTGTTGCTTCAATTGGTGGTGTTCCTGGTTCGAATTTATATGGTGGATTTTTCATTAAAATATTTCCACACATGTCATAGCGAGCATTACTTCCTCCACCTAATAACATAGGTTCCATATCTTCCAGCAATTCATATTTACCATATAGTACTCCCACTCCTGTAGAACCACATAATTTATGTCCACTGAATGCAAAGAAATCACAATCAAGATCTTTCATATCTACTTTCATGTGTGGTGCACTTTGTGCCCCATCAACAACGATAATTGCTCCATGTTCATGAGCAATACGACTAATTTCTTTAATATCAATTTCTGCACCAAGGACATTTGTAACATGTGCAATCGCAATGATTTTTACTTTATTTGACATCATCTTTTCGACTTGTTCAGGTGTAATCATTCCATTGTCATCCAATGGGATAAATTCTAGTTTTGCACCTTTTGCTTCTGCAATATTCATCCAAGGCAAATAGTTTGAAGCATGTTCTGCTTCATCTGTTAAAATCACATCACCTGGTTGTAAGTGTTTTCCAGCATACCCGTAGGCAACTTGGTTTAATCCAAAAGAAGCTCCTGTTGTAAACACAACTTCTTTTTTCTCACAATTGATAAACTTTGCTACACGTTCGCGTGCTTCTTCATATAGTGTATCTACAGTAAATCCAAGTTCATAATCTCCACGATGTGCATTTACTGAATAATTTGTATAGTACTTTGTAACTGCATCAATAACACTGTATGGTTTAAATGCAGTTGCGGCATTATCAAAATAGATTAAGTCATATCCTTTTTTACTTTTGACTTTCAACATCGGAAAGTCTTCTCTTATACGCTTTACATCCATATTATAAACCTACCCGACTACGTACCTTATTAATATATTCACTACGCATATCTTCATTATCAAACACTTCACTAATTGGCAATAAATACGAAAGCGTCAATAGTTCCTTGGCTTGTTTTTCATCCATCCCACGACTTGTTAAATAGTATAAATGTTGTTCATCCATTTTTCCCATCGAGTTTGCATGACTTGCCATTACATCATTTTCATCAATTAGCAAGACAGGTGTTGCTTTACTTACTTGATCATCGCTTGTGGTTAAGATACGACTCATTTGGTGTGACTTACTACCAAATGCACCTTTCTTAATCGTTCCACATGCACGCAAATCATAGTTTGCTTTTGCATCAGAAATTTCAAAGTTATTCATATCCGAATTTGTATTTGGTGCATGATGTATACACTCAATATCAAATGCTTTCTTTGTTGTTGAAATACTTGTTGATACAATTTTTGCTGTTGCATCTTCAGCTAATAAGTTTACAAGTACTTTCTCTTGTACTTCACTATCACTCAACTCATACATTCCGATTTTAATTGTGGCAGCTAATTGTACATCTGCTTCGATTTGAAGTTTTGTATGTTTTGCTCCATTATCAAAAAGAATATGTAATTGGCTGTGATTAGCTAGTTGAATCTTACAATGAAGATCCATATCTTCCACTAGTTTGATAACTAACTCATTTGCAGTATTCGCAGTAGTTGTTATCACTAATTCCTGCATATCGTGAAGCTCATAGGTTTCAACTTTGGAAGTATCAAGATGTAGTACACTATTCCCTACAAGTTGTTCCATTATTTTTTTGCTCCACATGCATCTAAAGACATACGCGTTTGAATTGCAGGTTTTTCAACACCGTATTTATCGTATACCCAGTCATATCCTTCAGTATCGATTTTCTTAATTAATTCATATCCACCAGTTTCTTGAATTTTTCCATCAAGTAACACGTGTACATGTGTTGGTTTAATTAAATCTAAGAAACGTTCATAGTGAGAAACAATCAATAAAGATAAATCTTGACTATTAAATAATTCATATACTGCGTTAGCAACAATTTGAAGTGCATCAACATCAAGACCAGAATCGATTTCATCAAGCATAGCTAAGCTTGGTTTTAATAGTTTCATTTGTACAATTTCATTACGTTTTTTCTCACCACCTGAGAATCCTTCGTTTAAGTTACGGTGAGCCATTTCACTTTGTAATCCTAAATCTTCAATTGCACCTTCCATTTCTTTAATGAACTTAAATAAAGAAATAGGTTTCTCTAAACGTGCATTCATTGCAGCACGCATAAAATCAGAGTTATTCACTCCTGGAATTTCAGCTGGATATTGCATTCCTAAGAAAATACCTACACGACTTCTTTCATCAACACTCATCGCTAAGACATCTTTTCCATCAAATGTAATACTACCTTTTGTTACTGTGAATTTCGGGTCTCCCATAATTGCAGAAAGAAGCGTACTTTTCCCTTGTCCGTTTGGACCCATGATTGCATGTATTTCATGAGTATCAACTTCTAAGTTGATTCCCTTTAAAATTTCTTTTTCATTAATTTGGACATGTAAATCCTTAATTATTAACTTCGCCATTTGTCATCTACCTCTCATTCTTCTTATTGTACTCACAAAGTGCAGTTTAATCAATGATGTTGACTTAACTTTGCGAAATATTTTTTTCATGAAGTTCGTGTGAACTTTTCGTTGAAACACTAGAATTATACTAGTGTTTCCTATATAATATACTAGCGTATGCAAAAAAGCAAAAGCATAGTAGGAGGCATTATGAATATTGAAACAATCAAGGATATCCTAAAAAAATTCTGGTTTGTTATCCTAGTCGGAACAATTTTAGTCGCATTTGCGATCTATTTTGCTTGGGACACAAACAAGGATACCATCGGAGCTAAATCTGCAGATGGTAAGGATGTGATTTTCTCTCTTGCCAATAAAAATTACACAGCTGACGAATATTATGATGAGCTGTTCTCAATCACAGGTAGCGATAGTGAAACCCCTAGTGGAGTCATTCTTGCATATACGATGTTAGAACGAGAAGTTGTAAGTCAAAGTGTAAAAGCAACAGATGAAATGAAAAAAACTGCAGAGGAAAACTTCGAAGCTGCAGAAGCAAGTTTTAAATCAACGCAAGGAAAGAATTATGAAAGCTATATGGATACAGAACTTCAAAAGCTTGGGTATTCTGGAGTTGAAGATTTCGAAGACTATTTCTTAGATATCGAAAAAGCTAAGAAGATGATGAACGATTATGTAAAAGATAATCCAGAATTATTCGACAAGATTTATGAAGAAAAATCTCCACGAGTAATTAGTCACATTCTTGTGAAAGTAGAAAAAGACAAAGATGTAACTGCAGAACAACAAGCAAAAATGGACAAAATCGATGAATTATTAAAAGATGAAGATTTTGGTAAAATTGCAAAAGAATACTCTGAAGATACAAACAGTGCAGTAAATAATGGTAGCTTAGGTATTCAAACAAGTGATAGCTCTTTAGTAAGTGAATTTAAAGATGCTGCATGGAAATTAAAAGATGGTGAAGTATCTGGATGGGTTCGTACCGAACACGGATACCACAAAATTAAAATTGACACAACAAAGAAAGACAAAATGTTAAAAGACTACACAGATGCAGTAGTTACAGCTGTACAAGAAGCGAACCCTAACCTACGTAAGAAAGTCGTTTGGGAAAAAGCAGAAAAACTTAGTGTAGAAATTAAAGACAAAGACTTAAAAGCGCAACTGCTTACATACATGGGCGTTGAAACAGAGAAAGAATAATAGGAGGAACACACAATGAAAAAGAGAATACTTACAGTTGCTTGTGCAAGCCTATTACTCGTTAGTGGATGTAGCAACGCAACAACACAAGTAAAAGATGATGATAAAGTACTTATCAAAGTTGGTGATGAAGAAATCACTAAAGGCGATATTTATACAGGATTAGTTGCACAAGGAAACATTACACCTGTACAACGCGCAATGAGTGAAATCCTAGTAGATAAACTTGTAAAAGTTGATGATGATATCAAAAAACAAGCGGATGAAGATCTTGCTTACTACAAAGAAATGTATGGGGACCAATGGGAAACAACATACAAAAGCTATGGTTACAAAGATGAAGAAGCATTCTACAACGATGTTATTTTATTAAATGCACGTATGAATAAATTAACTTCATTATATGTAAAAGATAACCTAGCTGAATTAGTAAAAGAATTCAAACCTAGAAAAGCTCAAGTCTTCCAAGTAAAAGATGAAGAGAAAGCAAAAAAAGCATTAGAAGCAGCTAAGAAAAAAGATGCTGACTTTGCAGCTATTGCCAAAGAATATGGTGATGAAGGTACATATAACGGTTCTGAAGCTATTTACAATACAAATAGCGGACTACCTGATGTTGTATGGAAATACATTGAAGAAGCTGACAAAAACGGAGTTGTAGACAATATGCTACAAGATCCAAGTGCTGAAACTTACTATATTGTTAAAGTAACTGAAAAAGACTATAAAAAATTCAAAGAAGATGCAATTAAAAATATTTCAGAAATTTCAATTTCTGCTTCTACAGAAGAAAATGCACCAAAACCTTTGGCAGACCGTGCATTTGCATACTTCTTAGATAAATACGATTACTCAATTCATGATGTAAATATCTACCAAGATCTATTGTCATCAAGTTCAAAGTTTGAGAAATAGTTATGTGTATTTTCTGTAAGATTGTCGATGGTGAAATTCCATCATATAAAGTATACGAAGATAGTGATGTACTTGCCTTCCTTGATATCTCTCAAGTAACAAAAGGACATACACTAGTCATTCCAAAAAAACATTATGAAAACTTTATTGATGTAGAGCCAGAAACTTTGCAAAAAGTTATGGCTGTTGCACAAGATCTTGCAAAAGACTACATGGATAAATTATCTTGTACAGGTATGAATATACTAAGCAATGTGAATGAAGTTGCTGGACAAAGTGTTTTCCACTTTCATGTTCACCTCATTCCCCGCTATGCTGAAAACGACGATGTTGTTATTGAATTCAAACAAAGTCCTGAACAAGATTTACCAGCATTACAGCAATTACTAAAGAAGGATTAAGTTCCTTCTTTTTTTATACTTTATTGAAAATACCTAACAAAAAAATGCCACGTTTGTGACATTTTTATTTACTTATAATTTGCTGTGGTACATCAATTAAATAAGATTTCGCTTTTTCTTCTCCATAGTGTTTACTAATGTATACATATACATCACTAAGTTTTGGTAAACGCGGTGCATATGGAGCGTGAGAATCAGTGGCAATACAATCTACTAAATCATCTTCAAGTAAACGTGTAGCAAACTCATTTGCTTTTTGCATTTTATCAAGTTGCAATACACTTGTACGATTTACTTGCATTAAGCATCCCATCTTACGCCACAAACGAACCAATTCATAATCTTCATGAACCCATTGATAGCGTTCAGGATGTGCAACAACTGGTATGAATCCTTTATCAATGATTCGCTGTAAATAGCTAGTTGGTTTATCCATTGCATTTTTTGTCCATGCAAATTCAACTAACATATATTTGCCATAATCACCATATGTCACAAAGCCATCTTCATCTAACAAGTGCATACTTTTATGATTTAGAAAGTTCTCTGCACCTAATATCACTTCAATATCTAGATGATTAGCTTCAATCAACGCTTGTACATTTTCTAGTGCATGTTGTAAATCCGCTTTTGTATTTTCATACATTGGAGGTTTGATATGACTCGTTGCAGCAATGACTTTCACTCCATCTGCAGCAGCAACTTTTAACATATCCAACGATTCGGTAGATCGTTGACTTGCATCATCTACTCGGTACAGAATATGACAATGTACATCAATCATAGACACCCATCCCTTCTAGCAAACGAACATTTGTTTCAATAGCATGTAGTAATACCTTTTCATCAAAATCATATTTTGCACTATGTAGATTTTGATCATAAGTTTTGCTTCGTGTTCCAACATAATAAAATAAGCCGGGAACTTGTCTTTGATAAAACGAGAAGTCTTCAGCAACCATCTTTGGATCAATTTCTAACAATTCATCTTTTAAGACAGTATCTAATAACTCGTAAAGTTTCTTATCATTATCAACAACAAAATAATAATCAACGACTCTCGCATCAATATTCACCTGATATGCCTTAGCAATCCCTTCTGCAATTTCTTGGATTCTATTTTTTATGAGTTCATATGTATCATCTTGAAATGCTCGAATTGTACCTTTCATTTTACATGTCTCAGCGACGATGTTTTCAGCACTTCCAGCATGGAACGTTCCTATCGTAACTACACTACTATGAAGTGGATTGATGTTTCTTGAGCTAATGCTTTGTAAGGCACTCACAAATGCGCTACCAGCAACAATTGTATCACTTCCTAAATGTGGTGTTGCGCCATGTGTTCCCTTTCCTATGATATCTACAAAGAGCTCTCCATTGCGAGCCATCATCGGACCAGGTCGACAAGCAATAATACCTTCATCTACTTCACCCATCATATGAACACCAAATATGCACTCCATTGGATAAGTAGTAAATAATCCATTTTCAATCATTACTTTTGCCCCACCAGGACCTTCTTCAGCTGGTTGGAAGATAAAGGTAATGTTTTTCTTTATGTGATCTTTATGCTCCATTACATACTTACAAAGTCCTAATAAAGCAGCCATATGTCCATCATGACCACAAGCATGGCTATTTTCACTTGTTGAAGCAAAAGATCTTTTGGTTTCTTCTTTTAATGGTAAAGCATCCATATCACTACGAAATCCGATTGATGTAGGTGCATCATTTACTTTTAGTTGTACGACTACAGAGTTTTTCGCAAAGCTAAAATCAAATGTATCATAGCCAAAAGTAGTCAGTTTATCTACAATATAGTCCAATGTCTTTTTTGTATTGAACCCTGTTTCAGGAATTTGATGAAGCTCACGCCGCATCAAACAAATTTCATTTTCTAGTTGTTTTATATCTTCTCTAACATCCATACAAAATCTCCTTGCCATTAGTATAGCACAAAAAAGCTAAGAGTTTTTGTCCTCCTAGCTCTCTTTATTATGTATTTTACTCACCTTGTGTTCTCGTATTTTCTACTCTTTTTGTTTTCGCACTTAAGATATATGCACCAAGCAATGATGTGAATGGTACAGTCAATACAATCCCAATACTTCCTGCTAATGCCTGTGCTATCTCTAGTGCAACATAGTCCATGTTAAGTATTTGGTTTGCATTTACACTGTATGCCATAAATAAAATCATTGTCGCAAAGGAACTTCC
>NZ_SODD01000046.1 GCF_004365815.1 Breznakia blatticola | reverse complement strand
TACCTTCCTTATTTTTATATGGTAATCTTACATTTCAATGTATCATCATACATGTAACAATCTAAGTTAGGTGCGCATCGGTTGAATTAAGCCATTATAAAATAATCGAAAAAAGTGAAGATTTTCTTTATTCAAAGAGTCTATTAAGGTGAAAGGGTACTCAATATGAGTTATCCTTTTGGACTTCACACACACACCAAGAAGTTTGAAAAGCAATCCATATGCTACCTGGATTGCTTTTCTTTTTGTTTTAAAGAAAAATATTATTACATTGGAAAAATTGAAATGAACATAGTATAATAGCCTCGCTGAGTCTTGAAAGAGACAATTGGTGTGTGAAACCAAAGTGTGTTTTATAAGGAGGAACCATGAGGAAAATAAGTAAAATTGTGGTAGTTTTTTTTGTGCTTGCAGGAATGTTCTCGTACACGGGAAAAATACTAGCTACAGAAGCACAAGGTAGCATTTCACAAAACGATTTTATCGTAAGTGGAAAAGTAACAACGTATACAGGTGAAGATAGTCAATACTATGGATACTATGATTCGATGCGTGTGTATTATGAATATGCATTTGATGATACTTATGAAGTAAATAGTGGAGATACTGTAGTTATTCAACTACCTTCGCAATTAAGTGTGAAAAATCTTGAATTTGAGCTTAAAGAAATTGACGCAGAAAATAATGAAACGGAAATTGTAGTTGCAAATGCAAGTATGAATGCATCAGATAAGAGTATTACCATTACATTCAATGATTATTTTAAGAATAAGCAGAATCGTAAAGGATACTTTTTTGTTGTTGCATCATGGGATCGCAATGAAGTAGCAGGTGCTGAAGATCTTGTACTTCAATTCAGTGATACAAGTAGTCAAGATGTTTGGGTAGGTAAAGCAAATTATGAACCACGTGATGAAAAAATCACAAAGTGGGGAACAGCGAATACGACAACCAATACTATCGATTGGACGATTCGTGTAAATGTTGCTGCTGAGGATATTTACAATGCGAGTGTCATTGATGAAATTATTGGAAAACATGAACTTGTAGTAGATGATCCAACAAAGCCAGCAATCACAGTGCAAGTCGCACGTATTGATTGGAATGATAAAGGAGCATCATCTTGGAAGTATTTTGGATACTATACATCAAATACAAATCCAGAGCGATTTGTACTTCAAAGTGATGGATTTACAGTACATTTGGGTAATCTTGTTAGTGGTGCATCCACAGCATTACCAGAAAACGGTGGAGTATTTACCCCAAATGATGAAGCAACAAAACAAGAAGCGAAAGCGGATGGAAAATCTTTATATATTAAGTATTCTACACGCATCTTAGACAATAAAGTTTCACAAATCTATTTAAATAAAGCTACGATTGAAGGAGATAACTATGAATCTGGGACAATCGAAGCATATGATCAACGTCTTGTAACTGGTGGAGTTGGTTCTGGTGATGCATCAACTAGCGTGAAAGTTCATAAAGTATGGGAAAGTGATGATCCAGAAATTACACATCCAGAAACTGTAACTGTGAATTTATACAAAACACTAAAAGGTGGAAGCCCAGTGCAAATTGGTCAAATTGATTTGAATGCAAAAAATCAATGGCAATATGAGTTCACCAATTTACCAATGCTGGAAGGTACTACATATGTAACATATTCAGTACATGAAGCAAGTGTACCAAATAACTATACTGAGACAGTAATTGAAAATTCATTTAATAATTTCACGATTGTAAATACGTATCAAGTACCAAGAACCAGTGTACATGTAACTAAGAAGTGGGCTGGTGATGATGATCAGTGGGTACGTCCATCATTTGTTGAAGTGCAATTACAAAAATCAGTTGATGGAAATACATCAATTGTGGACACCGTAAAAATAGAAAAAGATCTCAACAATGTGTGGGAATATCAATGGGATGATTTACCTGCTTTTCAAGGAAATAAAGAAGTTACATATTCGGTAAATGAAATTCATGTAGCAGAAAATTACACAGCAAGTGTTGAGGAACATGCAAAAAATGACTATACAATTACCAATACATATAAACTTCCACTTACATCCATTTCAGTAAGTAAAGAATGGGAGAATGATGATTTAGATATTCGTCCTGATGAAATCAAGGTTCAACTGATTCAGTCTACAGATGAACATGTAGCAATTGCGACATTTGATGCAATAGTGACAAAACAAGATCATTGGACATATACATGGAATGATTTACCGTTGTTAGTTAATGGGAAATCGGTAACCTATACAGTTGTGGAACTTGAAGTAGCAAATAACTATACATCCAAAGTAATAAAAAATACAGAAACGGATTTTACGATTATTAATACGTACAAGAAGGAAGTTGTTGTACCAGAAGATCCAATGATAGAACAACCACCAGTAGTAGAAACACCAGTGATTAAACAACCCGAAATTGTGACACCAGCAAATCCTTCAAAGAAACCAGAGAAGGAATTGCTTATTAATCCATCAGTGGTATCCTCAAGCAAAGTGAGTACTGGTGATCAAAGTCCAAAAGCGATACTATATGCAATGATGATTGTTAGTGGGATATCTCTATGTATACTAGTAGCAATTCGTAGAAGACGCAAAGTATAAGAAACATGAGTGTTACTCTCACGTTTAAAACTATAGGTTATTAACAATATGTTTATTTAGTTATAACTAATTGTTATATAATGTAACTTAGTGGACAATAACAATCGTATCTTATATACTGTTAAATATGATAATAAGATACGATTATATATTTTAAAAAGAACGAGAAATTGTTCTTTTGTTTTGATTGAAATACACCTTACAACAATCAAAACTATCAATCAAATAGTAATGGTATTAAATTTGAATAAAAAATGAAAAAAAATTATAAATTTCCGAAGATTTTAGAAAAATTGAAGTCTATATAAATGAAGCGATACTCATAGAAAAAAGAAAATAAAGAGTTGAACTTCAGGACTTCCATACACACATTTAATTTGAAGTCTGAAAGCAATCTTCAAAATTAAAGGTTGCTTTTCAATACTTGAACTTGTGTGGAGTGGGAAAGATATACAAAATTGAGTTAAAGTGTGTAAATATCAGTGTGTTATGTGTGGGTAAGGAAACTCTCTAGGTGAAAAATGGCAACATTTTTTAAGAGTGTCTTGTTGTTCAACATAGCATAGACACTCTTTTTTAGTGTTTTGATAGATAACTGTTTGTGTAGATGACTTCAAAGATAGATTTCTAGGATATGGAACTCTCGTTGCACTTTGAATGTGTAAGCAAAGTAGGCAGTGAATTACAAACTTGGTCAGTGTGTGAATTGTATGTGTGAAAGATAAGGAGACAAGTTATGAAGAAGAAATTTTTTAGTGTTTTATTAGCGGCTTTTATGATGATTAACATGATATTTGCTAGTGGTGGAACAGCACTAGCAGCAGAAGGTGATGTAGATTACGGTAATGCATATCACAAGATTAAAGCACCAACGGTAACTGTGGAAGTAACAAATGGACTAAATTTTGTGGATATCAAAGATTTGGTTGACCTAGAAGGTAATTATCAAGTAAAAAACTATAGTCAAGTTAGACTAAATATTGCTTGGGAAGCTTTATATACAAATGTTACAGATGGTGATAATTTGCTTAAAGAAGGCGATACATTTAAATTTGTAATTGAAGAAATTAATAATTCGAAAGTACCAGGTCAAGGGTTTGGACTTGTATTTGATACTGCAGATAAATCATTTCCATTATATGATGGATCGAATAATAAAATTGCAGAATTTACCATTAAAACAGATGACAAAACGGGAACAACAACAATTGCAATTACAATTTTAGAACTTCCTGCTGGAGAAGATCCAAATAGTCCATATGTAGTTAAAGGTGGATCAGTAAGTGCAGAAGGTAAAATTATTGGAAATGGTTTAGATTCAGGACTTGTAATCAATGGTAATGCGATTCTTGATGGAGGTAACATTCAAACACCAGAAAAACAACCAGTTGAAGATACTGGGGCAAATCCATATGATAATTCTACAAAAATCTCAAAAGAAGGTGTCTTCTATGAGAAAGAAGGGTATACAAGTTGGACGATTAACTTAGGTGTAGATTACAATATATCTTTATACAATGGAAGAAAAGATGAGTCTGGAAAAATTACAAATGCACGTGCAAAAATGTACATGGAAGATGAATTGACTTATAACCAAACAATTGATTCCATTTCAATTCAACATATTATGCGTGTATTTGCGACTACAGATAAAGATGGAAATGAATTGGATTATGAAGAACGAAATATTGACAATGGTGGAATAGGAGCATATTCAGATCGCCAATATGCATGGTATGCTTTATATACAGAAGATAAAACAAATGGAGCAGATACCAGAGGTATCTTTGATAAAGTCGAATATCATAAAGACAGTACAGAGACATTAAAGTTAAATGATAACTATTCATTTGCAACTGGTCTAAGCTATGATGAATTTAAGGCAGCATTTTTAGAGAATGTGGATCGTCAATCGCTTGTTTTATATCGTGAAAAAGATACAAACGGTTTAGATAAAACAACAATGATAGTTTATTTTGGTGATTTAGGAGATAAAGATCCAACGAGTAAATCATATGTTGGTGCTAAGTTCACAGATTTACCAGCAGTAAAGGCGCAAGAACCAACAAACGGTGATAGTAAATTCTTGGCATATTTAAAGACATTAACGTATGAAAAAGAGGAAAATGGTGTAGACGTAAAATACCGTTACTATACAGATAAACAAGCTGAGTATTTAGATAAAGAGTTAGCAGCTGTTGATTATGTAATTCCTGCATACCGTGTAAACTTTAAAGCAAGATTTCCTGAGGGAATGGCAGAAGGTGCAGAATATACGAATCAAGCACACTTATACTGGAACAACAATAGTGAGCAATCAAATGAGATTAAACTTTCGTTTAGCGAATATAGTGGAACCATTATTGGTGGTGCAAAAGGAAGTGCTGGACTGTATAAATACGATTTAGCAACTAAAGATGAAGAGAATCAACTGACTATCGCAAATGCAGAATTCGAATTATATAAAGTAGCAAATGGAACAACACCAAGTAGTAGTGATACACTCGTTGCAAAGAGAGCTACAAATAGTTGGGGAATGATTACTGTTAGTGGACTTGAAGATGGTTACTACTATTGGAAGGAAGTAAAAGCAGCACCAAATTATGAAATGAGCGGTGCGGTTTATCAACACAATGGTGTAGAGTCTAATGAACCGATTGTATTTGAAGTTATCGAACAAGCAAATGCACAAAAGGTTGTGTATACAACTGTGTATAACCAAAAAATATATACTGGTGGTGTAGAATTAACAAAATATGATCTAGACAGCAATGAAACAACTACGCTTGAAGGTGCTGAGTTTGATTTATATCTAGTGGATAATAATGGTGATACAAAAATGAATAGCACACCATACACAACAAATATGTATGGTGAAATCGAAGTAAATGATTTACTTGAAGGTTCATATTACTTTAAAGAAGTAAAAGCTCCTTCAGGATATGAGCTAGATGACAAACATATTCCATTTACAATCAGCAAAGATGATAAAGCAACGATGCAAGTGAAAGCATATAATAAAAAAATCCCACCACATACAGAAGATGTTCAACTGATTAAATATGACGCAGATACAAATGAATCAGTAACATTAGAAGGAGCAGAATTTGATTTATATGTCGTGGATGCTACTAATGGTGATACGAAAGTAAACACAACTCCATATGTTACAGATAAAGATGGAAAAATCACAGTTGAAGATCTACTTGAAGGTTCATATTACTTTAAAGAAGTAAAAGCACCAAATGGATATGACTTAGATGATGCAAAAGTGATGTTTGAAATTGATGAAAACACAAATACGAAAGTCATCGTAAAAGCATACAATACGAAAACTCCACCAAATGTTGCAGATGTAGAGTTAATTAAGTATGATACAGATAGTAATGAAGCGATTACATTAGAGGGTGCTGAATTTGATCTATACGTTGTAGATGAAAAAGGAAATGCAACAAAAGTAAATGATGAGGTATATACAACAAATGCAGATGGACGCATTGAAGTAAAAGACTTACCAGAAGGTTCATACTACTTTAAAGAAGTAGGAGCACCTGAAGGATATGTATTAGATGCAACCAATGTAGAATTTGAAGTTACAAAAGATACAACTGGTGTGATTGTTGTAAAAGCATATAATACGAAGAAAGTGGAAGATCCAAAAGAAACTCCACCAACACCAGAAAAACCTGAAGATCCATTTACAGAATTACCATCAACATCTCCAGTGAAGGAATTAGATGTGATTCCAAGTGTGAAAACAGGTGATGTAAGTGCAGCTAATGCATTACTTGCTTGTGTAATGATGAGCGGGTTTGTTATTTGCTTATTATTTGCACGCAAGAAACTACAAAAGAAATAAACATAAATATTTCTTAACATAAATGAAATGTCCTCCTTACCAACATTGAAAGCTAAAGCTATATCAAAGACTAAGGGGGACAAAATTTCTATTATTCGATACATGATATTCGATTTGAAGGGTAGCAATAATTAGTGAAGTGGCGCTATGCCGTTATAAATAAAATAAATCAAGGAAATGTGTGAAATGAAAGATAAAGAGAAATTAAAAGACCTGATAGTGAAGGTAAAAGAAGGAAACCAAGAAGCATTTGAAGAACTATATCGAGCGTATGTAAATAATGTGTATTTCAAAGCGCTAAACTATTTTCATGATGAAGTGACTGCACGTGATGTTGTTCAAGATGTGTTTATTCGAATACATAAAAACATTCATAAATTAGATAATCCAGGTGCATTTTATACTTGGATTATTCGAATTACCTATAATGTATGTTATGACTATGATAAAAAGAAAGACCAGGTAGTAGATTTGGGAAGTGAATATACAATAGAAGACTTTGAGGACTTCAATCAAAAAGATGCTAGCGCAATTTTAGAAAATAAAGAACTTCAACAAACCATATATGAAGGGATACAATCGTTACGTACACCACTTCGTACGGTTGGAATTCTTCGATATTATGATGAACTATCGGTTTCTGAGATTTCTGATGTATTACAAATTCCTGAAGGAACTGTACATTCTAGATTACATAGTATGAAGGCAAAGTTAAAAGAAGTACTTGAAGAACAAGGGATATCTTCTCGTAGTTTGTCAGGTTTTGTATTAACTCCGACGTTATTGAAACTTGCTTTTGAAGCTGGTGCAAATCATATTTCAGTTCCTGTAACTATGTCTTCTGCTGCGCTTATTGGAGTAAGTAAAGAAGCATTAACAACGGCAAGTACGAAATCTGGGTGGATGGCATCAACTAAGGTAGCACTCGTTTCCACTGTTGGTGTAGCAAGTTTAGTAGGATTATACTTTTTTAATCAACCACAAAGTGCGCCATTAGAAGATAATCACCCAGATCCAATTGTTCAACAACCAGCAACTGCAGTAAAAGAACATGCAAAAATAAAAGATATTACATATCCAACGGCTTGGACGAATACGGCATACACTTTGCAAGTAACAACGACAAGTGATGTATATGATGAAATACTACTTAATGGAAATCAAGATTTAACAGTTGTAGATAATGGTGAATATGTAGTCACTTTGATGTATGAAGGAAAACAAATTGATGAGCAAAGAGTAAGTATTGAAAACTTTGATTTTGCAAGTCCAACAGTACCTGATTATACAATTAGCCAAACATCATATACGATTACATTAGCTGATGCACTATCCGGAATTGATTTCTCACAAACGGTATGTGAGAAAGACGGGAAGTATATTCAAAAAGACATTCGTTTTGATCCATCAACAAATACCATTTCGCTTGATTGCGCATACGGAAGTAGAGAGATTGTCTACATCTATGATCATGCTGGAAACGAGCTAAAATTGGTACTCCGGGATGGTAATGGATAAAAAAACAAACTTTTTTGAAGATATACGTTATAAAAAGCGTCTAATAAGTGAAGGGTGATACAAGAGGGAAAATCATACCTTCAAAACTTCCATCACACATAAACGAAGTTGGAGAACAGTCTTTTGCTACCCTGAACGCAAAGGCTGTTTTCTTTTTGCTGGATTATCTATAACATACATAAAATATCACAATAAAGATATCTATCCTTTTTCTTTACAGTTTTCATTTTCTTGTTTACTATGAAAGTAGAGTATGTGTGTACTCTATGTGTATATGTGCCAATAATGGAAAGTAATGTAATAGGGATTTTTTTAGTCTATCCAAATTACAGTTTTTGTCATATCGGTATAATTAGACAAATATAGCTTAACCTTACAAACAGTTCAAAATTGTGCGAGCTGTTTTTTTATATGCAAAAGTAAGGAGCTGATAAAAAGTAAAAAAAGTTTGATGGTTAGCGAAATGTGCTACGTCTATGTATTGAAAGAAATATTCAACTGAATATTCTTGGATCCTTAATATGAATAATCGATCTCGTTGCTATCCGTGTGCAAGAAAGTGTTAAGGATTGTTGTGTGGTTAATAAAATATTAACAGGAGGAGAAGGAATGAATTTAGTATTGAAAACAGTAGCCATGATTTCATTATCACTAGGAATCATGCAACCAAATGTACAACATTTGGAAACATTACAACCTATGAATGTTGTAGATAGTGATGTGCATGTTACAAAGGAAAATTTTCCTGATGCAAATTTTAGAAGTTATGTAGAAAGTAAAGAAATTGCAAGTGATGGTATCATCACAAAGGAAGAACTTGCAACCAATAATCCATTTAAAGATCTAGATATTGATTGCGATGAATATGATATTCGTGATTTCAAAGGAATTGAATTACTGGAGACAAAATCTCTTACTTTAGGGCATTTTAAAGGTTCAAATTTAGTAATACCTGAAGGAAGCAAACTAAATGCCTTAGAAGTATATGAAACAGATGATCTTAAGACAGTAAATTTAGATGCACTAGATTTCATGTATTATTTAACATTGTCTGTAGTTCCTAATGTTACAAGTGTTGATGTTTCACATATGCGTGAAATAGGAGAATTAAATTTATGGGCGATGGATAGTCTTTCATCGTTGATACTACATGAAGAAAGTGAAATTGATGTATTTTCATTATCTTCATTACCAAAACTTACGAGTATTAACGGTGCAGTTAAGGTGACTGGTTCTATAGATATTGAAAGTGTTCCAATCACAGATGAATATTTCGATTTATCTGATGTTCATACGGTTGGAATTCTTAATACTCTTTTTAGTAATCCGTATTTTCTGGCAGATTCAAATTATGATTATTTATCAGTTATATTAGGTGGAAATCAATTTCCATTTTTGGAAATTGGTGGTGATCCCGTACAGTACAGATTCTATGATAGAAGTACAAAAGCAGATTTTGCGATAAAGTCGAATGTAATTGATTTAATTGCTGACGAAACAGATGATGGGTATGTAGTAACTATTGATGGTATTAATATGAATAAAGTTGAATTACACGAAGATTGTAATTGGGAAGTACTAGATAAACATAGTTTTATTTTACGTGCCGCTGAACTAGAAGCACTAAACTATTACTACAGAGTTGATGAAATTAAAGTTCGCCCACAAAGACTATTTTCTCCAGATGGGTATGTAGTTGGTGATGATGCAAAAAGAGAAGAGTATATGTTTATCGTATCCAAGGTTAGTATAAAACAACCACCGATTGTTGACCCTGTCGATCCAATCGATCCAGTGGACCCAGTTGATCCAATAGATCCAATTGATCCAGTAAAACCAGTGGATCCAGTTAAACCGACACCAACTGAACCAGTAAATGATCCATCGAAAGGATTATCAAGTAAACCAAGTGTTGCAACTGGTGATGTATATACAACAAATACACTTCTATACACTTTATTGATTAGTGGTGTTGCCATTGGTGCAATCGCAATTAAGAAAAAGAAAGAAAACTAAATATTATGGGCAGCGCAAAATGAGGCATAACCATTTGCCTCGTTTTGTGTCAAATACTACATAATTCTTTCATCCATTTGGGTAGCGACATAATTGTATGAAAGAAAAAGATTTAGAACTGGTAGTTTGTGTGAGGGGTGTTCGATGAAAGAGAAAAGAGAAGTAGTAGAGTTAGTGAATCGAGTTAAGCAAAACGATCAAGAGGCATTTCAGAAATTGTACGAGATATATGCAAACAATGTATATTTTACAGCATGGGATTATTTTCATAATGAACATACAGCAAAAGATGTTGTTCAAGATGTATTTATCCGTATTTACAACAAGATTGATACATTGGAGAGTCCTGAAGCATTCTATACTTGGATGAAACGTATTACAATGAATATTTGCCATGATTATGAGCGTAAGAAAAAGAAACTACTGGATTTAGGAGATGATGTTCGCGTGGAAGATTTCGAAGATGTAAATCAACAAACAGCAAAAGAAATCATAGAGAATAAAGAGATGCAAGCAATCGTATATAATTGCATTCATTCTTTAAATGCGTCATTACGAAATGTTGCACTCTTGCGATACTATGATGAACTTCAAGTAAGTGAGATTGCATACATTTTACAAATACCTGAAGGTACGGTATATTCACGATTGAATCATCTTCGTAGTAAACTAAAAGTAATGTTGGAAAAACAGGGGATTAGTGCAAAATCATTACCGGGATTTGCAATTTCACCAATGCTAATTCAAGTTGCATATGCTTCAGCAGCAAAGAATATTCATGCTCCAGTGATCAATCTCGCATTACAAACAAGTGCAATAGGTGTAGGAAGTGCAGCAGCAGGAAGTAAAGTAGGAATTGGTGTAGGGGCAAAAATTGCACTTGCTTCCACGATTGGAGTAAGTGGTGTTGTAGGTGCAATCATGTTAAATCAAGAAGAAAAACAGCCAGCAGTAGCACCTGAAATACAAGATGTACAACCTGTTGTACAAGAACTCGCAAGTATTACAGATATTCAGCATCCAACAAATTGGACAAATCAGCCAATTACACTAACTGTAACTACATCCAATATGGAGTATGATCAAATTCTTGTGAATAATCAAGAGAGTCTAGTCATCGCAAGTAATGGAAGTTATAGTGTAACTCTAATGAAGGATGGCAAACAAATTGATGAGCGAATCGTGAGTATTTCTACATTTGATATGCATAGTCCGGTAGTTCAAGGGTATGAAATTGATGGAACAACGTATACAATTTATGTTTCTGATGATGCATCACAAGTTAACTTTGAAAGTATTCGCTATTATGAAAATGGAGTACGTATCAACAAAGAAATAACGATACATCCATCATTGAATCAAATGATTCTAACTTGTCCATATGGAGTAACAGGTGTACTTTATATTTCTGATTATGCAGGAAATGAGTTAGAGATTACATTACATGATGAATCATGAGAGAACGAGCGAATGCTCGTTTTTGTCGCTTTACCACAAAATTCATGTATAATAAAAATATGTATAAAATCTTAATTGTTGAAGATGAAATTAATATTCGTGATGAACTTGCAACGTTTCTACAAACCAATGGATATGATGTCCAAACCGTTGTGGATTTTTGTGATGTGAGCAAGCAAATTCTTGATAGTGATGTACACTTGATTTTGCTTGATTTGAACTTGCCGGGTATTGATGGGAATCATATTGCCAAAGAAGTACGTAAGCAAAGCAATGTACCAATGATCATTGTTACCAGTCGTAATACAGATTTAGATGAGTTGATGAGTATGCATATGGGCGCAGATGATTTTGTCTCAAAACCATATAACTTACAAATTTTACTTGCACGCATGGAACGATTATTAAATCGTAGCTATGAAGGGGATAATGGTAGTAAATTATTTGTTGCGGGTGTCCAACTGGACGTCGCAAAAAGTACACTTACTTACAATAAACAAAGTATTGAACTCACAAAAAATGAACTGCGCATTATGACGACATTATTCAAACATAAAAATCGTATTGTTTTACGTGAAGAGTTGATGTCGGAGATGTGGGATAGTGATATGTTTGTGGATGATAATGCCTTAACGGTAAACATGAATCGTCTACGCAAGAAACTTGCATATATTGATTTGGAAAACTTTATTGAAACAAAACGTGGTATGGGGTATTTAATTAATGAGTAAGTATACATATCTAAAAGAGCATTTTTATATTTTAGTTTTAGGTGCATTGTTAAGTGCGTTGCAAGGATTCTTTTTACTTGCTTCTAAACTAAGCATAGATACCGTTATACTTTTTCTTGTTAGTATATGGTCATTTATCTTTGGCTTTTTATTTATTGAGTATCGACAAAAAAATGGGTACTATAAACAACTTAAAGACCAGTTGGAACGACTGGATCAAAAAAGTTTATTAATCGAAGTTATTGATGAACCAGAATTTCAAGAAGGTAGAATTCTATATCAAACCTTAGAAGAAATTAATAAAAACTACAATGATCGAATTGCAACATATGAGAAACGTGAAAAAGATTATAAAGAATATATCGAAATGTGGATTCATGAGATAAAAAGTCCATTGACCGCTGCGAAATTGATGAATACCAATCATCCAAGTGGAATAAGTAAAGCTTTGGACTTGGAAATCGAGCGGATGAATGATTATATTGAGCAAGCTTTATATTATGCAAAAAGTAGTGATCCTTCACGCGATTATGTATTAAAAGAAATCCAGCTTAGTGATAGTATCAATGCAGCTGTACGTCGTTTAAAGCAGCGATTCATTTATAAAGAAATTAAATTATCAATTACGAATAGTGATCACATGATCACGATGGATAGTAAATGGTTAGAATTCATTTTGCATCAGATATTAGATAATGCATTAAAGTATACAGATGTTGGTGGATCTATCCATATTGATACTGTAGTACATGATCAAGATCTTGAAGTGCGTATTTCAGATACAGGAATAGGAATTGATCCAAAAGATGTTTCTCGAGTATTTGATCGTGGATTTACTGGTGAAAATGGACGATTGGAAAAGAAAGCAACAGGTATGGGATTGTATTTATGTAAAGCGTTATGTGACAAGCTTTATATGTCTATACGACTAGATAGTACAGTACATAAAGGTACTTGTGTGAGTATAACAATTCCCAATAGTCGATTTTATAAAAACTTATTGTAAGAGGAGAAGCTATGTCAGAATATGAACGCCGTGCAGATGGCAAAACAACAATTGTGAATAAGACGATCAAACAAGGATTGTCCTTTGGTAGTGCACTAGCAATGGTGATAAGCTATACAACATGGCATAGTATTGGTTGGGCAATCGTTCACGGTTTGCTTGGTTGGGTCTATGTTATCTACTTTATTTTATTTCACTAGGAGGAATCATGCGTACAGATAAGGAACGATTTGTTATTGTCCACGAAGAAACAACACTTCAAGGTATCCGTATTCTTGAAGATCAAATTACGGGGGTCAATTATTTATTGGTCAATACTCCTGAAGGAAGTGGATTAACACCACTCTTAGATAGTCATGGGAATGTCGTTATTACAAAATATATGATGGGAGAAATTGATTCTCATCAGTGAGGTGCTATCGCACCTTTTTTCTTTCTTACAAAAATGTAAGGAAAGTGTAAGATAGTTCGCGTGTATACTAAAGATAGAAAGTTTATGATAGTTACATACAGGAGGAGAACATAATGAAACAAGTATTAAATGTTCAAAATATTGAGAAATATTATGGGAATAAGGATAACTTAACAAAGGCAATTGACGGAATTACCTTTGATATAAACGAAGGTGAATTCGTTGGAATCATGGGTCCAAGTGGATCTGGAAAGACAACCTTATTAAACTGTGTGTCTACTATTGATAAAGTAACAAGTGGAAATATTGTAATTGATGATACAAATATTACAGAATTGAAAAAACAAAAGCTAAGTAAATTTCGTCGCGAACAATTGGGATTTATTTTCCAAGACTTTAACTTACTTGATACACTAACAGCATTTGAAAATATTGCACTAGCATTGACGATTCAAAAGGTAAATCCAAAGAAGATTGATGCACAAGTAAAAGAAGTTGCAAAGAAATTAGATATTGAAGAAGTACTTCCAAAATATCCATATCAAATGTCAGGAGGACAACGCCAAAGAGTTGCTGCTGCACGTGCTTTGGTTCATAATCCAAGTTTGATTTTAGCAGATGAACCAACAGGAGCATTAGATAGTAAATCAAGTCGAATGTTACTTGAATCATTAGAAAAGTTAAATAAAGAGTATAACAGTACCATCTTACTAGTTACACATGATACGTTTACTGCAAGTTTCTGTGATCGTATATTATTTATTAAAGATGGGAAGATCTTCAATGAAATCTACAAAGGAAATCAAAGTCGTAAACAGTTTTTTGATCAAATCATTGAAGTTGTTACCTTATTAGGAGGTGACATCTCTAATGTACTTTAAAATTGCTTTACAGAACGTACGTAAGAGTTTTCAAGATTATTTTATTTACTTTCTTACTTTAGCGTTCTCGGTTTGTTTATTCTTTGCATTTAACTCATTTACGGAACAACAAGCTGTCATTGAAATGACAACTTCACAATCAGAAATTATGAAGTTACTTACAGAAATCATGGGATATATGTCAGTGTTTGTAGCTGTAGTACTATGCTTTCTTATTATGTATGCCAATAGTTTTCTTGTACGGCGTAGAAAAAAAGAGTTTGGAACGTATATGCTACTTGGAATGGAAAAATCCAAGATGGCAAGAATTCTATTATATGAAACATTTATTATTGGTTTATTATCACTAGTTGTTGGAATTGTATTTGGCATTGCATTATCACAAGTGTTAACGATCGCAACTGCAAGTTTGTTTGAAGTGCAACTGAACTATCGTTTTGTGTTCTCATTTGAGGCACTAATACTGACAATCTTATGTTTTGGTCTGGTATTTTTTCTTGCCATGTTACTAAATATAGTAATACTATCAAAATTTAAACTGATTGATTTATTATATGCAGACCGCAAAAATGAAGAGATTCACATTAAATACGTGGGTATTTATGTACTAATTTTTATTGTTTCATTAGTTTGTTTAGGTGTTTCTTATTACCATGCGTGGACCGATCCATTTAATGTGCTTGGTAATAAATTCATATTTGTAGTTTCTTTTGGTTGTATTGGAACACTACTATTCTTCCTAAGTTTGGCAGGATTTATGTTACGCTTTGTATCGAGCAGTAAAAAACTATACTACAAAGGTTTAAATATGTTTGTCTTGAAAGAGGTAAATGCAAGTATTAAAAGCAACTTCATTTCAATGAGCTTTGTTTGTATTCTACTTCTATTATCAATTGGAGCGTTATGTACAGGATTGAGTTTGAATGCAACGATTAATAAATCATTAAAACAATCAACACCATATGATGTAAGTGTTGAATATAGACAATATCGTGAAGATACACCAATTGAAGTCATCGAATTACAATTACCAGATAGTGTCAAAGATGATGCAAGCATACTTCGGGTTCAAAAAAAGGTAGCTATAGGAATTCCTACAGCAGAATACAATAACGTATTTGAGCATGTAGTGAATCATTATGCAAATAGAGAAATTGGAATGACAGAACAATCTAACTATGAAGAACTTAGTTTTATACATGAAAGTGATTTCAATGATGTGCTTACTGATCAAGGCTACAAACCCATTGAGATAAAGAAAAATGAGCTTGTTCCTTATACAACATCTGTACAACTACGTGATCCAATAAGCAAAGATATTGCAAATAAACGTACATTGAATGTTCAAGGATATACATTTAGTTTAAAAGAAATCGATTTACCTGAAATGACATTAGCATCATCACCACTTATCGACAATTCATTTATTTGTGTCGTTGATGATGAAATCGAATTTGATGATCCGACATTTATCTATCATGCAATTAATATAAATGCAAAAGATGAAACGAAACATGATGCAATTCGAGAAGCATTAGAAAACGAAATAACTGAACAATTCTCTAACAAGGGATATACCTTTTCTTACTTTGCATCGACACGTCAAGATATATATGATGGAAATAAAGGTACGTCAGTTA
Organism: Breznakia blatticola; assembly: GCF_004365815.1. Lineage (GTDB taxonomy): Bacteria > Bacillota_I > Bacilli_A > Erysipelotrichales > Erysipelotrichaceae > Breznakia > Breznakia blatticola. Next base: position 3,732 of record NZ_SODD01000046.1, on the reverse strand, counting down.
TTGTGACATATGTTGGTATCTATTTAGGGATTGTCTTCATGTTAAGTAGTGTGACACTATTAGCACTTCAACAACTCACAAAGGCAAATGACAATAAAAAACGGTACTTGATTTTAAATAAAATTGGTGCAGATGATGTGATGATGAACCGTGCATTATTTAAACAATTATGTATTTACTTCTTTATTCCATTAGCATTAGCACTAGTACATAGTTTTGTGGGAATCCATTTTGTTGATGCGATTATTATGACAACTGGAAGAAGTTCGATTCTTGAAGGTAGTGCAATTGCATGTGCCATATTATTACTAATTTATGGATGTTACTTTGTGGTTACGTATGTGGGCGCAAAGAAGATTATTCATTCAAAATAACCAGATTAAGGAAGGTGTAAACACATCTTCTTTTTTTGTGTTTTCTACTTTGTGAAACATTGTGATAGTTATAATTTATTATGCATATCATTTTGTATATGATTACATGTTTGTTACGATATTTGTAGGAAGAAGGAAAGGAAGTGGGTCAATGGCAAATAAGGAATATTATAAATGTGAGATCGATCAGGTCATCGTCGATATAGGAAGTGATGGTCAAGTTGGACTAACAAGTAAGGAAGTAGAAACGCGCTTAGAAGAGTATGGAAAGAACGTATTAGAAGGTGGTAAAAAAGTATCACCATGGCATATATTGTTAGAAAAACTGAATAATATTATTGTATATTTATTGTTAGCAGCAGCAGCAATTTCGTTTGCGCTAGGTGATACAGTAGAAGGAATTGCAGTACTAATTGCTGTTTTTATAGCAGTTGCTTTTGGGTTTGTTTCAGAACTAAAGGCACAAAAATCTGTCGAGTCACTACAAAGCATGATTAAGACAAAAGCAGATGTTGTTCGTGATGGACAGTTGATGGAAATTAATTCAGAAGATTTGGTTCCAGGAGATTTACTATCTTTAAAAAGTGGAGATGCAATTAGTGCGGATGCTAGATTAATTGAATCAACAAACTTAGCTTGTATGGAGGCAAGTTTAACTGGTGAAAGTATTGCTTCAAGTAAGGATGCAAGTCTAACCTTTGATGAAGATGTATCTTTAGGTGACCGTAAGAACTATGTGTTTGCAGGAACAGCAGTTACTAGAGGAAATGCTAAAGCAATTGTTACTGCTACCGGAAGTTATAGTGAAGTTGGGCAAATCTCAAGTTTACTAAAAGAAACCAAAAAAGAGGCAAGTCCATTAAATCAAGAACTTGATAAGCTTGGACGTTTACTTATTGGAATTGCAGCACTATTTGCTCTAATTGTAATTGTGATTGGATTAGCAACAGGACGTGAATTATCATTTGTTTTACAAGTTGCCTTAATACTAGCAATTGCATCGATTCCAGAAGCAATGCCTGCAGTATCCACAATTACACTGGCCAAAGGTATGTCACGTATGAGTGAACATAAAGCGTTAGTGAAAACATTAGATGCAGTAGAAACACTAGGAAGTACAAGTGTTATTTGTTCGGATAAAACAGGTACACTTACCGAAAATCAAATGACAGTAGAGTCCATCTATTTATTAAATGGACAAGAATATGAAGTTACAGGTGGTGGATATGAACCAACTGGACAAATCTTACATGATGGGACAGCAATTACAGTGGACAGTGTTGAAAAACTACAACAGTTTTTATATGCAGCAGTACTGAATACAAATGCCACCCTACAAGAGGAGCATGGAGAGTACAGTATTATTGGTGATCCTACAGAAGGTTCACTTATTGTACTTGGTGATAAGGTAGGCTATAGTCGAAATCGTTTACACGATGAAGGTTTTGAACGATTAGATGAAATTCCATTTAATTCAAAATTAAAATATATGATTACGTTGTATCAAAAAGGTGATCAAAAATACACCTTTATTAAAGGTGGTCCAGATGTACTACTTGATATGTCACATCATGACCAAGATACAAAAGCAAAGATTCGTGAAAAAAACGAGGAAATGGCAAGTCACGGTTGGCGTGTACTAGCTATTGGGATGATTGATGATAATGAAGCCATCTATAACAATACATGTGATGGAAATGTACGGATTCTAGGGTTGGTAGGAATTATTGATCCACCAAGAAAAGATGTTATGGAATCCATTCGTTTATGTCAAAGAGCAGGAATTCGTGTAAAAATGATTACTGGAGATCACCCACAAACGGCAAGTGTTATCGCAAAGCAAATTGGGATGCGCTCGTATGATAATGTTATGACTGGATTTGAGTTTGATAATTCAAAACATACGCAAAAGTTTGATCATGATGTATGTCGTACAGGTGTATTTGCCAGAGTAAGTCCACGTAATAAATTGGATATTGTTAAAATATTACAAGAAACCAATGAAGTTGTCGCAATGACTGGTGATGGTGTGAATGATGCTCCTGCTTTGAATGGTGCAGATATTGGTATTGCAATGGGTGTAAGAGGAACCGAAGTAGCTAGAGAAGCTGCTGATATGATTCTTACAACAGATAAGTTTTCTACGATTGTAGATGCAGTTAAAGAAGGACGTATTATCTTTGCCAATATACGTAAGTTTGTCTACTATTTATTCTCATGTAATATGGTAGAGATTACTTCGATTATCTTAAGTTTATTATTCCTGATTCCAGATTTACCAGTATTACCCTTACATATTTTATGGCTGAATTTGGTTGTTGATATCTTACCAGCAATGTCATTAGGTTTTGAACCAGCTGAGGATAACATTATGGATCAACCACCACGAAAGAAAGGGCAAGGTTTATTATCTGCAAGTTTCTTAAAGCCAATTTTACTTAGTGGTCTTGTGCTAGGATTCACTGCATTTGGAATCTATGCATTTTCACTACATCGTGGATTTTCTGTTATTGAAGCACAAACGACAACGTTTACACTGATGGCAATCATGCAGTTGTTACATATACTAAATGTACGTCGTGTAAAAGTGTTTGGATTGGATAAAACATTACTACAAAACAAATCCATGATTATAGCAATGCTTGTTGCTGTAGGATTACAACTTGTGGCAATCTATGTACCATTATTCAATAATGTACTTGGAACAGTTCCATTAGGAGTTGAAAACTGGATCTATATCCTAACATTCTCAATTACTGCAACCATCATTGTATATGTACTAAAACGAGTATTTAAAATGAAATAAAGAAATGACAAGTCAGTAAAAATGCTGACTTGTTTTTGTTACAGCCATTGGATGATAACTAGAATTCGTGTACAATTAAATAAAAAGGATTGAGGAGTATCGTTATGAAAAATCTATGTGCAATCGGAGAAGCGTTAATTGATTTTATCCCAGTAGAAAAAGGGTGTCGACTTAAAGATGTTGAAAATTTTCATCGAGTCGTTGGTGGAGCACCAACCAATGTAGCAGGTGCAGTTGCTAAACTTGGAGGTCATGCTAAAATCTTAAGTCAAGTAGGTGCAGATGCATTTGGTGATCATATTGTTGAAACGTTACAAAAAGTCGGTGTGGATACAAGTGAACTACACCAAAGTAAAGATTATGATACGTCGCTTGCATTTGTATCATTAGCAGCTAATGGAGAAAGAGATTTTAGTTTTTATCGTAAGACAGCTGCAGATTTACATTACAAACCATCAGGCTTAATTCAACCGATGCGCACCTAACTTAGATTGTTACATGTATGATGATACATTGAAATGTAAGATTACCATATAAAAATAAGGAAGGTAA
>NZ_SODD01000045.1 GCF_004365815.1 Breznakia blatticola | reverse complement strand
ATGGTAACGATTCTTAATATTATTTTTACAATTTCTATTATGAATCTAAATCCACGTTTAGACAACTTAGGGGGTCACTTCATATTATCTTAATAAATGATGAGATTTCACTTTATTCATGCGTATCATCTAGTATCTCTGCTACAAGTTTCTTGCCATTTTCATAGGTTGGTATTACTTCTGATAAGATACTTTCATAAAATGCAATTGCATGTGCTTGTCGTTCATTTGCAATTTGTGTAGCACGCTTTGTATAAAACTTATCATACAAATGTTTCAACTTATAGTTATACTCATGTAGAAATGATGGATGATCATCATGTGTTCCATCAAGTATATTGCGATTATCATCAACAAAGTATAATGGTTCACCAATATTTGCATTGTAAAAAAGTGTGCGAGCAATTCCAATACTTCCACATACATCGATTTTATCAGCATCAAATAGTATTTTAGCTTCGATACTTTGTGGTGGTTGATTTGCCCGAAAACGATGCGAAGCAATACATTCTTTTACGTGTGTTGCATCTTCTTGTGAATATCCATTTTCTATACAAAAAGCATATGCCATTTCTGAACCAACTTTGGCATGACATAGCTTTGGATTTTCAAATTGTTTCTGTCTTCCAATATCATGTAATAAACATGCACTTATTAGTATGTCCATATTTACATCTTTTTCATGCTTTGCAATATCTAATGCAAAATACAAAACGCGATAAATATGTTCGATATCATGTGCACTATCCTTCATGAATTGTGACATGAATGCCTCTATATGTATAAACTGACTTCTTTTCATTACTATCCCCTTTTCAGTTTATCCAACGCAATCAAATCACTACTTTCATAGCGATTATGTCCTTGTTGGCATTTCTTATACTTCCAACAAGCAATTGCATCTTGTAGAGTTTTTCCTTTATTATCACTAAAGAAATCACGAATATACGTATTGTATTCAAATTGTTTATCAATCTTTGTTACTCTTTTTTTCTTTGCCTTAACTATTTCATGATATGCACTTATTGCATCATCATATGTTTTTCCTGTATTTGCTTTTAGCCACTGTTGAAAAGCAACAGTAAATGAAAATGATGATCCTATCTGCTTTTTGAAAAAAGCTCGATGCATTTCAGAGCACACGAAATTATCTTCAATTAATGCATCTAGTGTAATTTCTTTAATACATGGTTTTGCTGATTTCTTCATTTGAACTGTTAGGATTTCTTTCGTATCCAAATAGTGTGCAATTCGCTCACTAATTTCTATTTTTCCTCCAGAGGTAGGCAAGTGATATTTACGACAAAATGCAATTAACTCTTCCTTCAAGTAATAGTAGGAGTAAAATGTATGACTATCTAAAGTGTGGTCTAATACTGGTCGTGCTTTCATGCTATCTCCTCTTATGAAATTAAATTCCTATCATTTATTATACACTATGGTGTTACGTAAGTAATAAAAAAGATTCTATCTATTTAGTTTGTAAGTATCTTACTCACAACATATAAAGTAGAACCTTTTACTCATTTTGTTTAACGAATTAATTCTCTTCGTTTACACTTTTCCAATATGCATTACTTTTTCAACGCAGAAATCGCTAATGATAATGCACCGACTACTCCTGCATTATCACCTAACATAGGATATACAATATAGTCTTTTATTCTATTTGTAGTTATCTCTTCTTTTTGCACATAATTATTTAAATATGTCTGAAAATAGTGATGAATCATTGGAAACAATTGTTTTTGATGCATAACCCCACCACCTAGAATGATTTTTTCTGGTGATAATGTTAGTGTATATGTCACTAATGCTTGTGCAATATAATATGCTTCTAAATCCCATGCAGGATGATTTTCATCCAGTTCTTTTGCGCTTTTGTTCCATCTAGCTTCTATTGCAGGACCAGCAGCAAGACCTTCAAAGCAAGTTGCATGATATGGACAGTTACCTGAAAATGTATCATCTTCTCTAACTCGTAAAAGAATATGTCCCATTTCTGGATGTACTAAACCATGGACTAGTTTTCCACCAACGATTGCACCACCACCTACACCTGTCCCGATAGTTAGATATAATGCATTACTTAATCCTTTAGCTGCTCCAAAATATGTTTCACCCAACATAGCTCCATTTACATCTGTATCAAAGATGATTGGAATATGATAGCGTTCTTCTAAAACACCTACTATATTGAAATGTTGCCAACCTTCTTTTGGTGTAGTTGTTATATATCCGTATGTACTACTTTCCGGATTTGGATCAATTGGTCCAAAGCATGCAACACCCATTGCATCTATTTGTTTGTCATCAAAATATGCAAATACATGTTTCATTGTTTTTTCTGGAGTTTCTGTTGGAAATGAGGCTCTATCAAAAATTTCACCTTTTTCATTCCCTATACAAACAACAAACTTTGTTCCCCCAGCTTCAATAGCTCCTAATTTCATGTATGATTCTCCTTACTTACCACTCTATTTTAACATATTCGTTTTCTTTTCTCTCATGATGTATGGCTTCATTTTTAAAATGCATTACTTGCTGTCATTTTTTATTTCATAGTTACGTAACTTATAATACGTTACTGGAATATCTATAGTAGACTCAATTTTTGCTTGAAGAACATCATATATACGCGTTGTAAACGTATATTCACCTTTATTAATAAAGATTTCAATAGAACTTGTATCACTGAAGATTGTTATATCTTCTATACTTTCTACTAGAAATTCGCGAGTATCTCGCAGACATCCACTTTCTTTCATAGTAATATGTACGATTTGATTGTGATAATGTAATTCAAAATCCTGACGAAGTTTAATATCAAATGACTTCTTTGCTAGTTTATCTAAATGCATTTCAAACACAATATCTTCCAGTGTTATTTCTTTATTCTTCTCCAAAGTAAATACATGTTTGTGTTCTCTTAATTGCTTTGTTTCTGCAATTGGATATTGATAGACTTTATCATTTTTCCAACTGATTTCTCTTGGTAAACATAATGCATGCTGCCACCCTTTTTCTACTGTTGGATTTGTATACACAACATCAGGCATACCCATCCAAGCAATAAGTATCTTTCGCTCATCATTTGACTGTACTACCTGTGGGGCATAAAAATCCCAACCATAGTCTAACTCAAAGAAAGTTGATAATGTATAGTTTTCACGAAAGTCGCCATCAATTATAAAATATCCACTTTGATACAAGTTTTGATATTTGTATTTTTGACTTTCCACCCCTTGTGGACTACAAATTAGTATTTGCTTTTGATCAAGTTCTACATAACTTGGACATTCCCACATATAGCCAAATGGTTCATCACTACAAATGGTTTTTAAATACTTCCAATCATGTAAATTTGAAGATTGATATACCAAGATAACTCCGATGTTTTCTTTGCTTCTCGCCCCTAAAAACAGATAAAAGAAATCATCTTTTTTGATCACATACGGATCACGTACATGTCGCGTCATTTCTTGTGGATAATCAACATTAGTAAGTAAACACATTTTACCTTTAAAATGAACTCCATCATCGCTATAACTATACATTGTATTATGTTCACGACCATCAGTAATATAATCATAGTCCCCAATATGTTTTACATTACCTGTATAAAAGACGTGCATTTTATCATCTACAACTATGGCAGCACCTGAATAAGCTCCACGACTATCATATCGATGGTTAGGAAATAGCGCTGTTTTCTCTTTTATGAAGTGAACAAAGTCCTTTGTTGTATAATGCCCCCAATACTTGCGACCACCTGTAGGATCTTCTGGAGCATATTGATAAAATATATGATACTGTCCCTTGTAATAGCAAAGACCATTTGGATCATTCAGCCAACCTACTGGTGGCATTAAATGATATTTCAATCGATACTTGTCATCAATTGTTTTTGCATTATTTTCTAATGAGTCTATTTCCTCATTCGTTAAACATTGTTGTTTCATCTTATCACCTTATATTTATAATTGGAGTTTCTTTTTCCATCTTACCATTACACAACATTTCAAATGTTGTTTCTTTTGTGCAGACCATAGCTATTGCACTGCTACAACCTTCTTTTTCAATACTTGTAATCTCAATCTCTATCACCCTTTGCCTTGTTTGAAAAGCTTCATCAGGCATTTGGCTAATATTTGCGACTTCTCCATTGATTGGTGATACAAGTACGTTTTCTTCTAGCTTATTTGTTTTTTATTTTCTTTAGCACTAGCTCTTTTGCATAATAGAATCGTAATACAGAATGCACTTATAACAGAGATGACCATTCCAATTCCAAAGTTAAGCCATGAATCTACAGGAATGGAAATAAATCCTGGTAAACCAGCAGCACCTAAAGCAACAGCTAATGTCTTAGTAGCAGCGATGTATGCACTTCCTAATGCAGAACCAATCATCGCTGCATAAAATGGATAGCGTAATTTCAAAGTTACACCAAACATTGCAGGTTCTGTAATTCCTAGAAATGCGGAAATTCCTGCTGCTGAACAAATCGATTTGATCTTCTTGTCTTTTGTTACCCAAAATACTGCTAATACTGCTGCACCTTGCGCTACGTTATTCATTGCTGCTGTAGGGAAAATAAATGATCCTCCCGTTGTTTCCATTGCAGCTAATAATTGCGTTTCGATTGCAATAAAACTGTGATGCATTCCTGTAAGTGTAATTGGTGCATAAAGAAGTCCAAAAATCGCTCCTCCTACAAATCCTAGTGTTTCATATCCCCAAGTAATTCCGCTTGCTAATCCATCCCCAGCTAAACGTAATAGTGGGCCAACAACTGTAAAGGTTAAAAATCCAGTAATTAATGTTGCTAACAATGGAGTCGTTAAATTATCTAACCAGTGTGGTGTGATTTTGTGTAGTTTCTTTTCAATAGTTGCAAGAATATATGAAACTGCAAGAACTGGCAAGACAGTTCCTTGATACCCTACCGCCTCAATTGATAAGCCAAAGATATTCCATGTTGGAACTTCTACACCAGTTCCCAATGCGTATGCATTTAGTAAATCTGGATGTACCATGATCATTCCCATTGCTGCTCCTAGATATGGATTCCCTCCAAATTTCTTTGTTGCAGAAAATGCAATAAGTACAGGTAAGAAAACAAAAGGTGCATTAGCAAATAAATTGATCATACTTGCTATATCTGCTATTTGTGGATAGGCTTCAATCAATGACTTTCCTGAAATAAACAATCCGTTTGCTGTAAGTACATTATTAATCCCCATTAATAACCCACCAGCAACAATTGCTGGAATAATTGGGACAAAGATTTCACTTAATAAAGTGACTCCTCTTTGCAATAAATTCCCTTTTGTTTCTTGTTTTTCTTCGATTTGATTTTGTGCGTTTGGTAATACTTTTTGTATTTCCTCACAAACCAAATTCACAATTCCAGAACCCAAAATGATTTGATATTGGTTATTTGAAAGGAAAACTCCTTTTACTACTTCCATATCTGTGATTGCTTCTTCATTCACTAATGATTGATCACGTAAATGAAAGCGTAGTCTAGTTGCACAATGACCGACTTGTTGAATATTTTCTTTTCCACCAATATTAATTATTATTTCTTTTGCTATTTTTTCATAATTCATATTATCCCTCATTTCTTATTATGGTACCGGTTCCATATAAGAACTATAATTTCTTATCAAAGATTTGTCAATAAAAAATTAAAGAAATGTGATATCGGTTCCACAATGGTATAAAAAAAGAACGAACATCTATATTGATTGTACGCTCTCTCCTTCAATAATTGTATATCCAACGGATTGCATCTTAGGAATTATCTCCCCATTAATCCATTTTATAATTGCTTCACCAGCCATCTTTCCAGCCATTTCATTATCAAAACGTACTGTACATAAACTTGGTGTAATTACACTTGAAGATTCATATCCCCCAAATCCTACGATTGAAATATCTTCTGGAACTTTTAATTGTAAAGCTTGCACTTCCTTATAACAAGCTAGTGCAATTGTATCCGTAGCACATATAAAAACACTTGGTATATGTTTCTTTAAGTACGCACTAATTACATCCTGTGAATGTGTAAACGTAAAGTCTGTTTCAATCGTATTTATACTTGAAACGCCATGAGTTTGGAAACCATCCATAACGCCTTTTTTTCGTTCAATTCCGACTGCTCTATCACTTGCATTTACACCTACATATGTGATATCCATATGTCCTTTTTTAGCAACATATTCACCCATATCAAAACCAGCGTGATAGTCATCATTTACAATGGAATATCCATCACTAAACACTTGACCAATAAATAGCATAGGTACATCAATTTTATGAGCAAGTTGTCTATGTGCTTCTGTAATATTGGTTGCAATTAACACAATAGCATCCACATTCATTTTCCAAACATGTTCAATGGATGTCAATTCACGCATTTCATTGTGATTTGTATTTATGATAATTGTGACATAGCCTTCATTTCTCACATACTCATCTAGAGCCATCATAACGCGTGATGATGTTATGGAATCTAAGCAGGGTGCAACTATACCAATCGTTTTTGTTTTTGTCGCTTTTAAACTTTGAGCGATCGTATTTGGTGTATAGTCTACCTTTTCAATAATTTCCTTTAGTTTTCTTCGCGTTTCTTCTTTTACATAGCCACCATTAAAATAACGTGAAACCGTGCTTTTTCCAACTCCTGCTAAGTCGGCTATATCTTGCATTGTTAACTGTTTATCTTTCATGTCTTCCCCTTAACTACATTTAGTATATCATAATCGTCATCATAAAATATGAACGATATACTTCACTTACACCATGTAATCAATTGTTTATTTTCTAGATAATAAAACAATGCTTTCCACATGGTTCGTACGTGGAAACATATCAAATAATTCAACAGTTTTACAGTTGTATACACGATTTAATTGTTTGATATCACGCATTTGCGTTTCTGGATTACATGAAATGTATAGTATATGTTTTGGTTTTAAAGTAAGTAGTGCATCAATAAAATTCTTATCTGCTCCATCACGAGCTGGATCCATAACAACAACATCAACTGCTTGCTTAACTCTTGCTAGACGTTGCATATATTCTCCAGAATCGCTACAAACAAAATCTACATTTTGAATCCCATTAATTTCTTTATTTACGTTAGCATCTTTAACAGCTTGTGCGTTAATTTCTACACCATAAACCTTCTTTGCTTGTTTTGCAAGAAGTAAAGAAATCGTTCCAATTCCACTATACGTATCAATAACTGTTTCTGTACCTTTCAGTTTCAACATCGACAACGCTTTTGTATATAGCTTTTCACATTGTTCATGATTGATTTGGTAGAAGGATTTACTTGAAATACGGAATGTTAATCCACATAGAGTATCCTCAATATAGCCTTTTCCATATAACACAACTTCTTCATTGCCAAGCACAACAACCGTGTGACGATTATTAATGTTTTGAACAATACTTACGATTTCTGAATGTCCATCAAGTAACATATCAATGAACTTCTTTTTTCCTTTAAACTCTTTGTCTACAACTACAATCGTTACTAAAAACTCTCCTTTTTGGTTTTCGCGTAACTGTACATGTTTCAAGAATCCACGTTTTGTTGCTTCATCATAAACATCAATACGACACTTCTTCACACAGTCTTTGATATGTGCAATTAGATCATTACTTTTTTTATCGTGAAGTAAACAGTTTCCAATATTCACAAGTTTATGTGAGTATGGTTCATAAAAACCAGATACTACTTCATTTTTACGACTTTTTCCAAACGACAAAATCAGTTTATTACGATATGCATATGGTTCTTTCATACCTTCACAATTGTGTACTTGCATGGGTAAACGATACTGTTCAACCAAACCTTTGACTTGTTCTGTTTTTAATTTCAATTCAAATGGATACAACATATGTAAGTAATTACAACTTCCACATCTAGTAAAATATGGACACTTTACCTTAGTTCGAATGCTGCTTGGTTTTATTACTTTTACAACATCTGCAATATATCCTTCTTTAATTTTTTTTGTGACAATTGCTTCAACAACTTCACCAACAAGTACTTGTTTTACATATACTTTATCTTTGTGTACTTGCATGAAACCCAATCCATTATCTTCAATGGCTAAAATTTCACCTTTAACTTTTGCTTTTTTATTTAACATAGAACTCCTTGCCTAGCTTTCTTTCTAAATCCTGCAAAGCTTGGCTTGGACTATTTACAACAATTCCGTCCATTCCAAGTGCTTTTGCACCTTCAATATTTGCTTCTAAATCATCTAAAAATATACTTTCTTCTGCTTTGATATGAAATCTACGAAACAATGTCTCATAAATTTCCACTTCAGGTTTGATTACCTTTTCATTACATGAAAGAACATATCCATCAACCTTTTGAAATAAATCCACATGTTCTTCGATGTATATTGCTGCATCATAAGATAAGTTACTAAGTAAGAAAATACGATATCCAAGTGATTTAAGTACATCAATATATGATAACGTTTCTAATGGTATAAGTACGTCCATCCATTTTTCTAATATTTCATGAATCAAATCTTTAAACTGTGGCATTTCTGTAGTTACTTGCGCTTCTATTTCAGCTAGTTTTACGGTACCACGATCATATTCTTTCCAAAGTGGACATTGAAAAATCTGCCGACATACATATTCACCATTTTCATACATAGAGAAATACTCAATGGGTTTAAACCCCAATACTACATTTCCAATATCAAATACTATATTTTTAATCATGGGCTCATTATAGCATAAAACGTTTACGCAATTGATTTAATCTAGTAAAAACTTAAATCAAACTACAAAAAAGCCAGATTGTATAATCTTTGCTTTATATATCTGGCTTTTTCAGTATTTAGACTTTATTTTTTATTTGCTTTCTTGTATTTTTTAGAACCGAATACAATGATAGAGAATGTCGCTAACAACAAGACTCCATATAACCCATTTAAGTTCGTAGAATCTCCTGAATTCACTCCATCATTTGTATTATTTGTTGGAGCTTCACTAGGATTTTGATTTGGTTTATCTTCAGGTTTTTGTCCTGGCTTTTCTGGATCTGGTTTTTCTGGATCTGGTTTTTCACCACCAGGGTTTGTTTCTGGTTCCTTTTTGACTAAACTATCAATAGCATTTTTTAGTTTTTCAACTGTTTCATCGACAACCTTTTGTGTTGATTCAACATCTTCAAACACTTGATTAGCAAGTCCTAATTCTTGTTGTAGTTTTTCTACAGATTGACTTGTATATGCATCTAAATCCATTGATTGGATTTCTTCAATAACTTTTTTCAATTCATCTTTGTTTGCTAACAATGTTGCAAGTTCACGAATTGATTTCAGTTTACTTGTTGCTGCATCAAGTTCATCTTGTGTTTTTCCATTTACTAAGACATCTTTTGCAATCTCTACTTCTACAGCTAGATCTTTAATTGTACTTGGGATGTAGTTTGTACTATTGCTTAATACATCTTCACTTAATGTTATTTCATTTTCTAATGCAGTCGTATCAGGATATAATTGCAATTCAATTGTGAATGATTTTCCAGCAGCACCAGTTGTATCAATTGTGAAATCTCCATTACCAACTTCTTCAATGTTAGCATCTTTTGAAATTACGTATTGATATTTGTCTCTAACATGTAATCTTAATGTAACATCATTTTGCTTTGGATTACTGATTGTAATTTTAAGTGTATCTCTTTCTGTATTTGTATATACACATGCAGGTTCACTTACTGTATATCCATTGACTTCTACATTATCAGCAAACGTGTTAAACGCAAATACATTTGCTTCAATAATTCCGTGTACATCTTGTTCATTAATAATTTGTAGTTCATTATTTTTTGCATAATTTGCAATTTGTTTTTCACTTGTATCAGGGAATAACACATATTCATAACTTCCGTTAACTACACTATCTCCATGATTCATACCAAGTGTAAAATAATCCATTGTATACGTCTTATCATTTACAAAGTAATTATTAATATCAGAGTATTTTCCAGTTCTTTCTTCCACTTTTGAATACAATTCTTGTTTCTTTGGGAAATAGTATCCAATTTGTGTATCTGTTGACTTTTCATCATAGTGAACATATGAATTCTCATTCAAGTTCAAATTCTTTTCATTTTCAGTCAATGCATTTCCATTTATCGATATTGTAGAATCTTCACTGATTACACGATTTTCGATAGTAGTTTCAATAGAATTTGTTGAAGTTCCATTTATATCACTACCAACAGCTACCACTTTTCCATCTAAGAAGAACCACGATTTTTTAGCTTTTAGATCCATATTAGCAACGTGGTCTTTATTCAAGAACATTGATGCAGTTCCATTAGTTCCATCAGTTGCTCCCCCAACTAATGATTGTTTAGATTTCTCTCCTTGATCAGAACCATTATTTCGAGCTCTTGTATCTGTAGTTGTTCCAGGTATACGAAGTGCATCAATTGTTGTCCAGTAACCTTCTCCATATTGTTTGAAATCATTTGTGTAAACATATAATGCACCATCAGCTAAATGCCAACCGCGAGGATTTTCTGTATTACCATATTCATAATTATAAATTCTTGAAGAATACATTGCTAACCCTACTGAATATGTATCTTTTGCTTGAACCACACGGTCCATTGAACCATAGACTTTCATTCCAGTGTAACGTTTAGATTCAATTTCCTTACTTTCTAGAATACTCTTTGCATTTAAAAGTGATTCAATGTCACGAGCATTCTTAAAGAAATCGTATTGTTCATTACTTGCTTCAAGCCAGTTTTTTATTGAACTGTATAATTCATTGCTAACATCTGTTGGGGCGAATTGAGCAATTAACATCATGTTAGAAATTGTTTCTGAACCAGATGCTAACTCAGTTGTAAATGGATTTGTTCCTGGTGCACGCGCGATACTACGACCATTAACCATCGCCATCATTCTTCCACGTTCCATTAAAGGTATGTATCCATTTATTGCTGTATTATAAACATTTCCAATTCTCTCATCAACAATTTCCCACTCAGTCCCTGATGTAATTGATTGAATCTTACCAATACCTTTCATAAGCTCATTTCCATAACTTCCAGTGTAAGCATGAGCTGTATGTTGTACAACTGAACCATCTGCGTATAATCCATCATTTTTTGTGACAAGTTTCATAACATCAGGAACTTTTGTAAGAACTAAGTTCATCCGATTATCATTTCTAGCCACAATTGCACTACCAAGGACAGCTAACCCAATATCTGTACGGTTTGCACCCGTTGCTACTGAACTTGGAATTTGTTTCGAAGGATCCTCTGCATATCCTTCAACACTTGAAATTAAAAGATCAATTTCACCATCGCGTGCATAGTCTTTTAAAATAATCAATGTATCAACAAGTTGGTGTGTACAACCAATTTGCCAATCCCACCAGTTTCCTGTGCGGTACGTACCATTATAGTTTTTAACATGATACATAAAATCTAATGCACTAATAATATCGTTATATAAATCTTTATTTTGGTAGAGTTCACTACCTCTCATACCGAATGCTAATGCTAATTTTTTAATTTTTGTGAATTGCGTAGTATAGTCTGCTGCAACTGTTGAGTCTGTGTTTTTCCACAGATATGTACGTCCTTCTGACTTGTCCATCTCATCCCAAAGTTTGATAGCTTCTTTTGAAACATTATCCACATATGCTTTCACATCTTTATCTGATAAATCCATTGTTTCATCACCAACAACGCGACGTAACCAACGATCTTGCATAACATCATAATCAGCAACATAATTTGAAGGCTCAACAACGATCTTCATACTTGAACTAATTGTTGGATCCTCTTTACTTGAAACGCTAATAATAGCAGTCCCTTCTTTTTGACACTCTATTAAACCATTTTTATTTACTGTAGCAACTGACTCATCTGATGAAGTCCATACTACTTCTAAATCAGGATTGATTGCTTGTGTTGGATAAACACTGTAATTTGCAAAGCGTTTATCACGTGGAGTTAAATATAACTCTTCTTCATCTAAAGTAATTTTGCTAACCACGATTGGACCATCAACCACTTCAATGGTAAATGTTGTACAGATTTGTGGGTTTGATGCAGAAGCAAGCGTAATAGTTGCTGTACCCTCACTAACTCCTGTGATTACACCTTTATCATCAATTGATGCAACACTTTCATTATCAGAACTATAAATAACCTTTTTCTTACTTGCTAAAGAAGGTGTAATAACTGGTTCTAATTTATATGTATCACCAATTGATATAATATCTGTTTCGTTTGCTAAAGTTATACTTTCTATTGCAATATCTTCATATACTTCAAGTTCATAAATACTAGTACTATAATATTTTCCATTACTTGAATGTTTCCACTGTTTTAGTTGTTGATATTTAACATATCTTGCTTCTGTTTTATCAAAGGTTGCTTGAACAAGTTCTTCTACACCATGTTCACCATTCTTTTCTTCATAAACACAGTCCCATGTTTGTCCATCTTTTGATACTAATACTTGGTATTCAGGAGCGGCAGATTCAAAATAAATCAAAACATCGCTAATTTCTTTAACTTCACCTAAATCTACAGTTAACCATGCTTTATCGATTTTATTTCCTGACCATCTTTTTTCTTTGTCGCCTTTAATTCCATCGACTGCTTTTTCTCCCATGAATTTTGGATATTTCCAAGTTCCATCATTATTTTTATCTCCCTCAACACCTGAGTATTCCACATTTTTATTATATGCTAGATTTGAACATTCGAGTGCTTTATACGCATTAAGCAAATTATTAGCTAGCGTATTCACAGCCTCTTGTGTTGTCGCTTGCTGTAATCCGTTTTGTGCATTTTCGTATGCTTCTTCAAAAGCTAACACACTTGTTTTCGTATAAAGTGAAGTGTCTAATTCATCATATGTTTGTAAAAGCAATTGTAGATATTGATAAGAAACTTCTTTTTCATCTAAGAACTCTACCTCTGCAGTAAACAAGTTATGATCAGACAATTTTGTTTCAACCATTTGAACTGAATTGATTTTTAAGTTTCTTGATACAAGAATATTATCAACACTATTAACTAACATTGTATTATCAACACCATTAAATGTATCGTGCCATACGTTGTTATGTCCATTTGTTATATCCATATCTTCCATAAAGGTGAAGAATTCACTATGGTATTGATCAGCATTAAAATCTCCAACCACAATTTTATACTCAACCGGATCGGCTGCTAGCGCAGTTTTTAATTGTTTAAATTGTTTTTCGCGAATTTCAAGATTTTCCCAACTAAAATGTAAGTTGTAAAATGCTATTTCTTTTCCTTTTTTATGAAAAACACTTCTTTGGAACACGCGAGCTTCTTCTGCACCAGTTGTATCCACAAAAGTTGTAGTTGAGTTTTCTAAAGAATACCTTGAGACTGTACCGATTCCATATTCCCCGCCATCATGATCGATTGCCTTTGAATAATAGCTTGAAATATATTTATTAGTTGCAAAAGTATTCAACATATCATAATTATTTCTTCCTGTATTACGATCTACTTCTTGTAAACCAACGATTTCTAAAGCATATTTGTCAGTTAGTTCTCGTTGCAATTCAACATTCGGCTTTTTGTTTGCGGCAATGTTAAAAGTTCCAACTCGTAATGTATTATCAGAAATTTCTGCATCTGTTGCTTCATATACTTCGATTTCATAAATACTTGTTCCGTAGTAGTTATTATTTGATGCATGTAACCATTGTTTATTCTGTACATATTTAACATATCTAGCAGAAATTCTATTGGCATCAAAAGTTCGACTTACTGTTGTCCCTCTTGTTCCGTCAGTTACATTTGCAACATTCGTCCAGTTAACTTTATCTGTTGAAGTCAAAACCGAGTAATCAGTTGTTTCGGCGTGAAAATCAATTACGATTGAATCAAGCGAATACACTTTACCTAAATCAACTTCTAGCCATTGCTGATAAACTTCAGGACCTGCTTTAACGTTTTCTGCAGACCATCGTTTTGATGTATCTTTTGTAATCCCATCTACAGCCTTTTCACCAACAAACTGTGGATATGTCCACGAACCATCTCCTTTCTTTCCACCTTCTACACCTGAATAGGTTACTGCCTTATTTAATGCTAAATTTGTAGAATCACTTCTTGTCGTCTTAAGTGAAACAAATTGAGGCATAAAAATACTACTAAACATACTTAGTAGAACGGCAAAAGACAAACCAACTTTAAAAAACTTGCTTCTCATATAATGTCCTCCTCAAAAAATAAAAACTAGTTAATTATTAATACTGTCTCCCCGTGCGAAAAAAAAGACTAAAAAAATCACCCATGCGATTTCGTTAGTCATGCCTAGCGTAAGTAACAATCCAACGTTTTTATTCTTTTATATTGTTATTATACAATTTACAAACGATAAGTATTTGTACTTTTTGATATTTTATTTACACTTTTTAAGCGCTTTCATAAATAAAAAAAGCATCCGTTTCATTGGATGCTACAATCTATAACAATTCTTCTACTTCTTCTTCAAGTTGTTCTGGCTTTGTTGCTGGTGTAAAACGTTTTACAACATTTCCATCTTTATCAATTAAGAACTTTTCAAAGTTCCAAGTGATTTCTCCAGTCACCGGTTGACGACCAAATGCTTTTTTAAAGAATTCTACGACACCTTCACCATCTGCTTCTGGTTTTTCTTCTTTCAACCATTTGAATAATGGATCTGTGTGTTCACCATTTACATCAATCTTTTTGAATCTTGGGAAGGTTGTATTATACGTTAACGTACAGAAACTATCAATTTCTTCATCCGTTCCTGGAGCTTGTTCCAAAAACTGATTACTAGGAAAATCAAGAATTACAAATCCTTTGTCCTTGTATTTCTTATATAAAGCTTCTAGCGCTTCATATTGTGGCGTTAATCCACATTTTGTTGCTGTATTAACAACTAACACTGTTTTTCCTTTATACGTCTCTAATGCAACCTCATTACCTTTATTGTCAAGTACTGTAAAATCATAAAATTTCATATATAAACCTCTTTCCTTTTACTTACTACAATATCTTTTACTACAAGTATTGTACGTAATGAAAAAGTTTACATCAACTAACTTGCTCGTCTATATTTTCTATTTCTTGTACTTTTACAGGTGCTTGTCCTTTTAAGATTACAGTAAAGCTATTCACTTGATTCACTAAGTTTTGTAGCTGTTGCAACAGCATAATAATCCAAACAAACGCAAAGATAAATGCAATTAGTTCATATGCCATTAATGACAAATAGTCAACTTGTAAAAACAAAATGGTCGCAAGAATTAGTATACCACCAATTCCATAGCTCACCCATAAAAACTCTTTTGATACTTTTGGTAATAACCATCTCAGTAAGCAAATGAGTAATACAATAAAAACAACTAACAGTCTTGCCACAATATCATGAATGTCACGGAATAGTTGAATTTCATTGTATGGAAACATCCCAACCCCACCTAGACATAATGCCGTTAACGTGAGAAGTACACGTAATACACTCAAGCGTTTACTTTCAGGAATGGCTTGTTGGAGAATAACAAAGATATAGTCAATTAAAGCTACTAATAACATTGCTGAAAATACGAGTGTTACATTAAATCTCCAACTATTGATCGCTTCAGGTGTTCCTAGATAACTAAAGTTTTCTTTCCACCAATCTTGATCATTGTTGTTGACCATTGACATTACAACTCCACCGACTATCACAAAACTGAGTACTCTTGTAAGTAATGAAGGTGTCATAATAATTGCTAAATAACTCATCGCATATGTAATGATGATATTAAAGACAAAGAACATAAAACTTGCCGTGTACACATCAAAACTTGCACCGCTAAACGTTAGTTCCATCACCTTGAAAAAGCCCATTAAAAACAAAATGAGAATCAATCCAAATGAAATAAGCACTGCTGGAAAATTACGCCAATAGATATATTTACTTGATGTCTCTATTTTTTGTTGTTTCGCTAAAATAAAAAAGAAACTAAAACTAATAATTCCACATAAACTTCCAACAAGTAAAGTTGCACTAGCAATTGACTGTTCACCAACAAAGGACACTTGATTTGTATCTTTAAACATGTAGTAAAAACCAACAGTTACAAGCACACAAATTAATAGTACCCAGATCATTTGCTTTATTGGTGCACTCTTTTGTTTATTTATAGGTGCAATCCGTAATTTATTTCCTTCAACTAAAACGAAAGCATGTTCACCTTCTTCTACTTCTAAAGATTCCAATACATGACTTGGAAGTGTGACTTCCTCAGTAATTATTGGTTCTTGTTTTTTCTTTTTCCTTAAAAATCCCATACACATTCCTCTTTCTCAAACCATTATAGCACACTCTATAAGCCGAAAAAAAAAGCCACGAATGTGGCAATTCTTATACATTTGCTTTTACAATTAATTTTGCGATTTTATCAGCATATGCAATTGGATCTTCGATTTTGAAACCTTCCATCAACAATGCTTGATCATATAGAATACTTGCATAATCTGCAATTTCATCTTTATTTTTCGCATATACATTTTGCAATGCTTTAAATAGTTCATGGTTTGGATTGATTTCTAGAATCTTTGTTGCTTTCATACCCATTGGATTTCCTTCAGGCATTTGACTCAACACTTTTTCCATTTCAAAAGACATACCATCAGCTGCACTTAGTACAACAGGGTGTGATACCAAACGAGCAGATAGTTTTACTTCTGAAACTTGATCTTTCAATGCATCTTGTAAAGCTTCAAGTAAGTCTTTGTTTTCCTTACTTTCTTCTTCAAGTTTTTTCTTTTCATCTTCATCAGCTAAATCTAAGTCACCTTGTGCAATGTTCTTGAATGTTTTTTCCTTGAAGTTTTGCATCATTTGTAGTGCAAATTCATCCACATCATCACTCAAGTATAAGATTTCATATTCTTTATTTTTAAGCAGTTCAACTTGTGGCATTTTATCAATGCTATCTACGTCATCCCCACTGATATAGTAAATTTCTTTTTGATCTTCTTTCATTCGGCTTACATATTCATCTAATGTAACTAGTTTCTTTTCTTTAGATGAATAGAACATCAATAGATCTTGTAGTAATTCTTTGTGTGAACCAAAATCTGCGTATACCCCATATTTGATTTGTGTACCAAATGCACTCCAGAACTCTTCATATTTTTCACGTTCTGTACGAAGCATTTTTAATAGTTCACTTTTAATTTTCTTTTCAATACGTGAAGCAATTGCACGCAATTGACGGTCATGTTGCAACATTTCTCTTGAAATGTTTAATGATAAATCTTGAGAATCCACCAATCCTCTAACAAATCTAAAATGTTCAGGAATTAATTCACTTGCCTTATCCATAATGAATACACCTGATGAGTATAGCTGCAATCCTTTTTCATAATCATTTGAATAGTAGTTCATTGGTGGTTTGCTTGGAATAAACAACAATGCATCATAAGAAACCGTTCCTTCCACACTTGTGTGAATGACTTCTAGTGGCTTGTTGTAGTCTTGGAATTTATCCATATAGAAGTTGTCATATTCTTCTTCACTGATTTCACTTTTACTACGTTTCCAAATTGGAACCATTGAGTTTAGTGTTTTATCTTCAACTACAGTTTCTACTTCATCACTATCTTCTTTTTTCTTTTCCTCTGTTACTTGCATCATAATTGGATAACGAATGTAATCAGAGTATTTTTTGATTAGTCTCTCAATTGTATATGTTTCTAGATATTCATCGTAGTTTTCATCATCTGTATTTGGTTTTAAGAATAATGTAATTTCTGTACCATATCCATCTTTTCCATAGTTGATGATTTCATATCCATCACTGTTTTCACTATACCAACGATATGCATCATCACTACCGTATTGTTTTGAGATAACTTCTACTTTATCTGCAACCATAAATGCAGAATAGAACCCTACCCCAAATTGTCCGATGATATCGATTTCTTCTTCTTTGTCGTGTTCTGCTTTAAAATCAAATGATCCTGATTTTGCAATGGTACCTAAGTTATTTTCCAGTTCTTCTTTACTCATACCAATACCATTATCACGAATGGTTAATGTACGGTTTTCTTTATCTACAGAAAGTTCGATTTTGAAATCTTCTTTCTTCACATCTGATAAGTTTTCTTTTAATGCTTTGTAGTACAATTTATCAATTGCATCAGATGCATTAGAGATAAGTTCACGTAAGAATATTTCTTTATGTGTATAAATAGAGTTAATCATTAAATCCATGAGTCGTTTGGACTCTGCTTTAAACGCCTTCTTTTTTGCCATTTCTATACCTCCTGGCACTCTACCTAAATAAGTGCTAATAGTATTGTAATCATTTTATTTAGCACTGTCAACATTTAAGTGCTAAATTTATAATAATTCACGAAATGTTCAAAAACAACCCAAATGTGGGTTGTCATTGTTTAGAATAATGATAATTGTTCAACTTCTGGAGCAACATCAAATTGATTCACAAATCCAAAGACTTCGTGTAGATCATAGAGTATTCCATGTGCTTTACATGTCTGTTGGAAAAGTTGCATCAATTCTTTGTGGTTTGGTGAACGCACTTCATAATTATTTCCATACGTTCGAATATATCGTTCTTTCATACCAGGAAAATATTCATCGAGTTTCTCGTAATAATACTCGCGATTTCCTTCCCGTAAGGTCATTCCCATTTCAAAACAAATGATGCCTTTAACCTTTGCTTTGATACAGTAATCTAAAATTCCCATTAAGTTTTCTTTGGAATCATTAATAAAAGGTAATATGGGTCCTAACCATACAACCGTTGGAATACCCGCATCACGAAGCATATACAACGCCTCTACACGCTCTTTTGTTGTACTCACATTCGGTTCAACGATTTTACAAATTGTTTCATCATAGGTCGTCAGTGTCATTTGTACAACTGCACGTGTTTTCTGATGCAATTTTTGAAGTAAATCAAGATCACGCAAGACTCGATTACTCTTCGTAATCATGGTAAACCCAAACCCATAGTCGTAAGCAAGTTGCATTGCCTTGCGTACATACTCAAAATGCATTTCTAAAGGAATATATGGATCACTCATTGAGCCTGTACTAATCATTCCTTTTTTGCGTTTACTTTTCAGTTTTTGTTCGAGTAATTCAATTCCATTTTCCTTCACTTCAATATCTTCAAAGTCATGGTCTATGTGATAACACTTACTGCGTGAATCACAATATATACAGCCATGACTACAACCTCGATATAGATTCATTCCATTTCTTGCGGATAAGATTCCTTTTACTTTTACCTTGTGCATATCAATATTATAGCATTGAATATTACACTATATATAGTCCAAACAGAAATACTTTATGAGGTTGCGATTACTTTTATCGTTTTCCATTTTCCACGATAAAAACGAATAAATAAGACAATACCACGTAATGTAATATCTAAAGCATACGCCGACCAAACACCAACTAATCCTAAATTCGCATATATAGCCAGTATATAGCCTATACCTAAGCGAATTCCCCAAATCCCAACCAAGGTTGTATACATTGGAAACTTCGTGTCTCCTGCTCCTTGTAAAGCATTTGTGATGATTTGAACCAGTGCAGAGAATGGTTGGAAAAATGCAATAAGCCGTAATACATCGATTACCATATGTTGTACTTCTGCAGTCGATGTAAATAATGCAGCTAATTGTGGTGCAAACACGTAAAATACAATACCAATGATACTCATACAAACTACAGATATCACATAACTGATATGTGTAAGATGCATTGCCTTTTTCGGATTTCGTTCACCTAATGATGTACCTACTAATGTTGCAACTGCAAGACCAAATCCCATTGCAGGAATATAGGCGTAACTTTCAATTGTACCTGCTACACTATGTGCAACATATGCAGACATTCCAATCGAGATAATCATTCCGTTATATAATAATTGACCAATTCGCATAATCAGCTTTTCTATACCAGCAGGAATTCCAACATATAAAATTGATGTAAGTATTTTTTTATTCACTTTAGGCTTAATTCAACCGATGCGCACCTAACTTAGATTGTTACATGTATGATGATACATTGAAATGTAAGATTACCATATAAAAATAAGGAAGG
>NZ_SODD01000044.1 GCF_004365815.1 Breznakia blatticola | reverse complement strand
CGTCACCGACTTCGGCTTGTGGTTCACTACGCTTAGCGGTAACACCTGCGGTTGGACTTTCACCAACTAGATATGCACCATGCCTGGCACACCTATAAAAAAGACACGACAATTACGATGTCGTATCTTTACTTCTTATTTCGCTTCTCTTTAAAATAATCTTTTAGTAAACTTGCACATTCATCTGCAAGTACTCCTGAAGTATACGTTGGATAATGATTGTATCCTTGTTGGTCAAACATTGAAAAACTACTTACGATAGATCCACCCTTTTGATCACTTGCACCAAATACAACACGATCCACGCGAGATAATATACTTGCACCTGAACACATTGGACATGGTTCTAATGTAACATAGAGTGTACATCCTTCAAGTCGCCAACTTTGTAGTTGCTTGCATGCTTCATTAATTGCTAGTATTTCTGCATGAGCAGTTGCTAGTTGTTCATGTTCACGTAAGTTATGTGCACGAGCAATAATAGTATTATATTTTACAATTACAGCACCAATTGGTACTTCATCCATTGCGTATGCTTTTTTTGCTTCAACAATAGCTTCCTTCATATATATTTGATCCATACGATATCTCCAAAATATAATAAAAGCTACCACACACAATAGAGCTTCCATATGGCTGCTTCGTTCCCGACCTGACCAAGTTAGTTAGATATTGTTGCAGTAGCAAGACTAATTATAACGAATCATTTCTACTTTGACAAGTACTTAAAAAAAAAGTAATTACAGTTAGAATGTTCCACGTGGAACATCATAGTATTTGCTTCTCAAGTACAAGTATGTTTCTTTGTGTTTCCTTATCATGAACAAACTTTTGAATATGGTTGAAACCTGTATGAATCCAAAAGGATAATCCTTTTACATTCGTATGATATACACCTAATTGCATTGTACAATATCCTTTTTCCTTAACAAATCTCTCAATATACTGCATAGCAAGTGTACCATATGATTTCTTTTGATATGCTTGATCAATAAGAAACATTCCTATCCATGCAACATTATGACTAGGATATCCTAAATACATATCAAAGAAACCAACGATTTGTTTATCTATTTCTATCACCATAAAGTAATGATGCTCTTTTGATGCGTCTTCAATTGGTGGTAAATACTTATGTTCTAAGGAATCTGCTATATAAGTTTCATCGAAGTTTGAACCTTCTACTTCAATTTTATTTGTCCATGAATTGCATATATCTTGCAGTTTCTCTTTATGATTACTTATTGCAGGATATATACAAACATTTGGTTGTGATTGATGCATTATACTATTTCACAGGTACTAAACGTTTTTTACCACCCATGTATGGTTGTAATGCAGCTGGTACATTGATTGAGCCATCTTCATTTAGGTTATTTTCTAACAATGCAATTAACATACGAGGTGGAGCAACTACAGTATTGTTTAGTGTATGTGCATAGTACTTCCCATTTTTACCATTTACACGGATTTTTAAACGACGAGCTTGTGCATCTGATAAGTTTGAACAACTACCTACTTCAAAGTATTTTTGTTGGCGTGGAGACCATGCTTCAACATCAATACTTTTTGTTTTTAAGTCTGCTAAATCTCCTGAACAACATTCAAGTGCACGTACTGGAACATCTAAGTTTCTAAATAATTCAATTGTATACTTGTACATTTTATCAAACCAAATAGGACTCTCTTCTGGTTCACATACAACAATCATTTCTTGTTTTTCAAATTGGTGAATACGGTACACACCACGTTCTTCAATACCATGAGCACCTTTTTCTTTTCTAAAACATGGTGAGTAACTTGTATATGTTTTAGGTAATGTTTCTTCATCAATAATTGTATCAATGAATTTACCAATCATACTATGTTCACTTGTTCCAATAAGGTAAAGATCCTCACCTTCAATTTTATACATCATTGATTCCATTTCCGCAAAACTCATAACTCCAGTAACTACATTACTGCGAATCATAAATGGTGGAATACAGTACGTAAATCCTTTATCAATCATAAAGTCACGTGCATATGTGATTGCAGCTGAATGTAAACGTGCCATATCACCTTCTAAATAGTAGAATCCATTTCCTGCTACTTTACGTGCTGAATCTAAATCAATTCCATCAAAACGTTCCATAATATCTGTGTGATATGGAATTTCAAAAGCAGGTACTACTGGCTCACCATAACGTTCAACTTCAACATTTTCACTATCATCTTTACCAATAGGTACACTATCATCGATGATATTTGGAATTACCATCATAATATCAAGTACTTTCTTTTGTACTTCTTCTTCACGTGCTTCAAGAGTAGCAAGTTCATCAGCCATTGCTTGAACATCTTTTTTTACTTGCTCAGCTTCATCACGTTTACCATCTTTCATTAATAAACCAATTTCTTTACTTAGTTTATTACGATTTGCACGTAATTCATCAGCTCTTGTTTGTGTCTCACGACTTTCTTTATCAAGTGCAATAACTTCATCTACTAATGGTAATTTACTATCTTGAAACTTCTTTTTAATATTCTCTTTTACTACTTCTGGATTTTCTCTTAAAAACTTAATATCAATCATTGTTTATCTCCTTACAAAAATAAAAGAAGAGTGGCTTACCTAAAGGGGCGCTATGCAGCGCGTTGCCACCCTTCTTCAACTATACAGTCCTTAAAGTTATAACGGTACTACCGGATTTAATTACTCATTTCATTAAATCACTCAAAGGTTGATTTCACTGGGATTATTATTAGTTTACACCTACCACTAACTCTCTATAAATAATGATCCAATTACTTATCCTTATCATCGCTTTCTTTATTTATATCATTCACTTGCTTTGTTGTCTAGGTCTTCAAGAACTTTTTCAACGACTGTTTCTTCTAGTTCTTCCAAAATTTCGTCTTCTTCATTTTCTTGTTTCGCAACTGGAGCTACACGTGCTACTTTTTCATTTTCCGCTACGTTAATTAATTTAACTCCTTGCGTGTTACGACCATATACACCAACATTTTCTAATGAAATACGAATAATAATACCTTGGTCCGTAATAATCATGACATCTTCGTCACCATTTACTGCACGAACAGCAACTAAATTACCTGTTTTCTCAGTAATATTAATTGTTTTAACACCTTTCGTACCACGGCTTGTTAGACGGTATTCATCCATATTTGTACGTTTACCATATCCATTTTCACTAACTGATAAGATATATTGACCTTCTTCACTTGTCGCCATACCTACAACTGTAGATCCGTCAACATTAAATCCACGTACACCACTTGCACTACGTCCCATTGGACGTACTTGGTTTTCATTGAAACGTACTGCTTTCCCATTACTTCCAGCAATAACAATTTCATTATCTCCATTTGTTTGACGAACACCGACTAGTTCATCACCATCACGTAAGGTAATAGCAATCTTACCATTTTGACGAATTGAATAGAATTCTTGTTCATCTACACGTTTTACTAATCCATTTTTAGTTACAAAGAATAAATATTTCATTTCTGATTCAGTTTGTACAGGAATCATAGCACGAATCTTTTCACCTTCATTTAGATTTAGTAAGTTCACTACTGGAATACCCTTAGATGTTCTTGTTCCTGAAGGTACTTTATAACCTTTCATACGATATACACGTCCAAAGTTAGAGAATAGTAACAAATAATCATGTGTCGACATTGTAATTAACATATCAATTACATCATCTTCATTCATATTCATTCCTTTAACTCCACGACCACCACGGTTTTGTGTACGGTATGTATCAATTGGAATACGTTTAATATATCCGGTTTCTGTCATAGAAATTACGATATCTTCAACTGGGATTAAGTCTTCATCCTCAATATCAATACCTTCATCACTAATTTCAGTACGACGTTCATCACCGTATTTTTCTTTGATTTCCGTTAACTCATCACAAATAATTGTTAATACACGTTCATGATTTGCTAAAATGTCTTTCAAATCTGTAATTCTAGCTAGTAATTCATTGTATTCATTTTCAATACGTTCACGTTGCAATCCAGTTAAACGACGAAGTTGCATTTCAAGAATCGCACGTGCTTGAATTTCAGATAATTCAAAGTTCTCCATTAAGCCATTACGTGCTGTTTCATCATCTTTTGAATTACGGATTAATGTAATAATCGCATCAATGTTATCTAATGCAATCTTTAATCCTTCTAAGATATGTGCACGTTCTTCAGCTTTTCGTAAGTCATATCTAGTTCTTCTTTCAATAACTTCGATTTGATGATCAATATAATGTTGTAATGCTTCTTTAATATTCAATTGTTTTGGTGCACCATTTACAAGTGCTAAGAAGTTAACACCAAATGAACTTTGTAATGGTGTTAAACGATACAATTGATTTAATACGATATCTGGTTGTACATCTTTACGTAACTCAATAACAATACGTACTCCGTCACGGTTACTTTCATCACGTAATTCTGTAATTCCTTCAATTGCTTTATCACGTACAAGCTCAGCAATTTTCTTAACTAAGTTTGATTTATTTACTTGGTATGGAATTTCATTAAAGATAAAGCGTGTTTTTCCATTACTTTTCTCTTCAATTTTTACCTTTGCACGCGTAATAATACTACCACGACCAGTTTCAAAGGCTTGTTTAATTCCACTTCTTCCTAATATTGTTCCACCTGTAGGATAATCAGGTCCAAAGATATGATTTTCCATTAATTCCATAATTGTAATCTCTGGATTACGAATAATGGCAATCGTTGCATCAATAGTTTCACTTAAGTTGTGTGGTGGAATGTTAGTTGCCATACCTACGGCAATCCCCATTGATCCATTTACAACTAAGTTTGGAAATTTTGATGGTAAAACAGAAGGTTCTGTTTCTTCACCATCATAGTTTGGTATAAAATCAACCGTGTCTTTATTAATATCACGAATCAATTCCATTGTGATTTTAGACATACGTGCTTCGGTATAACGCATTGCCGCTGCACCATCTCCATCCATCGAACCAAAGTTTCCGTGACCTTGAACTAATGGATAACGATATGAGAAATCTTGAGCCATACGAACCATGGCTTCATAAATAGATGAATCCCCATGCGGGTGATATTTCCCCATTACGTCCCCAACGATTCTGGCACTTTTCTTATATGGTTTATCAGAGTACATTCCTTGTTCATTCATCCCATGAATAATACGACGGTGTACTGGTTTCATTCCATCTCTTACATCTGGTAATGCACGAGCAACAATTACAGACATCGAATAATCAAGGAAACTTTTACGCATATCTGTGACGATGTCTAACTGCTTTACTTTATTAATATCATCCATTGCAAATTCCCCCTAAATGTCTAAGTTTTCTACGTATACTGCATTATCTTGAATAAATTTACGACGTGGTTCAACTTCATCACCCATTAACATCGAGAATACTTCATCAGCAGCAATTGCATCTTCAATTGTTACTTGAATCAGTGTACGATTTTCAGGATTCATAGTTGTTTCCCAAAGTTGATCCGCATTCATCTCTCCAAGACCTTTATAACGTTGGATATTGGTACGATCTCCCATCTCCGAACGAATTTGTTCCATTTCATCATCCGAATATGCATATTTAATGCTATTTCCTTTTTGCACTTTAAATAATGGTGGTTGTGCAATATAGATGTATCCACCTTCAACCAATGGTTTTAAATAACGATAGAAGAATGTCAATAATAGTGTACGAATGTGTGCACCATCGACATCGGCGTCGGTCATAATTACAATTTTATGGTAACGCAGTTTATCAATATCTAATTCCTCACCAATTCCGATACCGAATGCGGTAACCATAGAACGGATTTCATTGTTTTCAAAAATTTTATGTAAGCGTGCTTTTTCAACATTAAGAATCTTACCTCTTAGTGGTAAAATTGCTTGATATCGAGGATTCCGTCCTTGTTTGGCACTTCCTCCGGCACTGTCCCCTTCGACTATATAGATTTCTGATTGACTTGCATCTTTACTTGAACAGTCCGCAAGCTTACCAGGTAAACTTGAAATCTCAAGAGCACTCTTACGACGTGTTAATTCACGTGCTTTTTTTGCAGCCATTCTTGCTTTACTAGCAACTGTAGCTTTTTCTAATACGATTTTTGCTGTATCTGGATTTTCTAAGAAGAAACGTTCTAAGTTTTCTCCTAAAATACTTGATACGATTTTACGTACTTCAGAGTTTCCTAATTTAGTCTTTGTTTGACCTTCATATTGAGGGTTCGGGTGCTTGATTGAAATAATTGCAGTCAATCCTTCACGAACATCATCCCCAACAAGTGTTTCATCTTTTTTAATAAGACCATTTTCTTGTCCATATTTATTAATAACACGAGTTAAAGCAAGACGGAATCCATCTTCATGTGTTCCCCCTTCAATCGTATTAATGTTATTACAGAAAGAATAAATATTAGGCATATATCCATTATTGTATTGCAGTGCAATTTCAGCAATTATACCTTCTTCTAATCCTTCACAGTAAATTACATCTTGATGAATTACTTCTTTATTTTTATTTAAGTATTCTACGTATTCTTTAATACCACCTTCATAGTGATAAATAATTTCCACTGGTTCAGCTTCACGTTCATCACGAAGAACCATACGAATTCCTTTATTTAAGAAGGCAAGTTGACGTACTCTGGTTTTGATTGTTTCAAAGTTATATGTTGTTGTTTCGGTAAAAATTGTAGGATCTGCTTTAAAGCGTACAATTGATCCATGTTGATCGGTTTCACCGATAACTTTCAATTCATCAACTGGTTTTCCTCCATCTTCAAAACGAAGTTTATGTATTTTACCATCTTGGTGAATTTCCGCTTCTAACCATTCACTTAAGGCATTAACAACAGATGCACCTACACCATGTAATCCCCCAGAAACTTTATACGCTCCACCACCGAATTTACCTCCGGCATGCAGTACTGTAAAAATAGTTTCTACAGTGGAACGTCCCGTTTTCTTGTGAATTCCGACTGGCATCCCACGTCCATTATCCTCAACACGAATAATGTTGTCTTTTTCAATAACGATCGTAATGGTATCTGCAAATCCTGCAAGTGCCTCATCAATTCCGTTATCTACAATTTCCCAAACCAAATGATGAAGTCCACGTTCTGCAGTCGAACCAATGTACATCCCTGGTCGTTTACGAACGGCCTCAAGTCCTTCAAGAACCTGAATGTCATCTGCCGTATATGAATGGGTTACTTTTTCTTCATTCATCACTTATCCTCCTCTTATTTACTGTTCCTTGTATCACTTCATAATATGTAATATTATGATTCTTTTTTAATTGAATACATTCTGTTGCTGTAATAAACACTTGTACATCAACAGGTAATATATTTAATAATATCTCTCTTTTTTGTTCATCTAATTCTGAAAATACATCATCCAACAACAATACTGGATATTCTTTTTTGATTTGATAAATACTATTGATCATCCCTAGTTTTAAACTAAGAATATACATCCGTTTTTGTCCTTGTGAAGCAAATGTTTCAACTTTTTGCTGGTTAATCATAAACGTAAAGTCATCTTTATGAATTCCCACTAATGAAGTATGAAACAACTTCTCTTTTTCCCGATGTTTTCTCATTTTTTCTGTCATCTTTTGTTTTAGTAATGTCTCATCTTCAATGTATACTACATCACTTTCATAAACACATGATATTTCTAAATCTTTATTTTCAAATAATTGAAAATACTTTTTAGTGTGTTGCATCAACATTTCAATAAAATGATGACGCTGTTTCATGATTTTTACTTGTAAATCAATGAGTTGCTCATCAAGTGTATCTAAAAACAAATCATCAATTTTATGATTTTTTAAATACTTGTTTTTTTCTTTTAGAATTTTATAGTAATCAACTAATGCATGTGTATAGCCACTACTCAATTTACCTAATTCTAAATCAATAAACTGTCTACGTTTTTTTGGTGCTTGTGAAAACAACAATAAATCATCTGGATAAAACATGATGGCATTAAAAAATCCAATGTATTCACTGACTTTACTTACCGGTGTATTGAATAAAAATAAATGTTTTCCTTTTGTGTCAACATTACACATCAAGGAAACCGTTTTATTATCATTCACAATTTGTCCTTTTAATGAAAAATAATCAAAGTTTTTTTGCATTAAATATTCATCATGACGCACCCGATGACTTTTCGCACAAGATAGATAATATAATGCTTCCAGTATATTGGTCTTTCCTTGTCCATTATGTCCGTAAAACAAATGAATTCCTGGTGTGAAGTCCATTTGTAAACGTTCATAATTACGAAAATGTGAAAGTTGTAAGTTTTCTATGATCATACAATGGTAAACGTTTGACCTTCAACTACTACAACATCGTTAGGATATAGCTTACGACCACGACGATCTTCTTTATCTCCATTTACGATAATGTCCAATTCTTTGACAGCGAATTTAGCTTCACCACCACTGCTAATAAAATCAGCAAGTTTTAAAAATTGTCCTAGTGTTACATATTCGGTTTCAATCTTTATTTCCATAGATATATCTCCATTTTCCACCTAGATTATTATATCATATTTCAATGAAAATAGATAATTAAAAAGATAGGACACGTCCATATACACCCTTAAAACGCTCTCTATTCAATTTTAGTTAAAATAATATAATTATGCGACAAATAAAAAACGCCCCGTAAAAGGCGTATTTTGTTATAGATAGGTACGAACTGGTAATACCAATTGTAATACTTCTTCGTTTTCTTCACTTTGGATAATGAATGGTTTCATCTCTCCTGAAAACTTAAAAGTAATCGTATCTGCATGAATTGCACGAATGGCTTCAAATACATAACGACCATTAAATGAAATCGCTAAGGATTCACCATTGAATGAAGCTGTTTTTAAAATCTCAGTAGCAGATCCAATATCTTGTGATTTCGTTGAAAGAATACTTTCATTTTCGTTAAGATCTAATTTAATAATGTTAATTCCATCATTTTTAATAAAACTCATACGGTCAATCGCACTTAAGATATCTCTTGTTTCTACTTTAAGTTCATATTGGAACTGTTCAGGAATCAGTTTATTTGTATCAGGGAAACTTCCTTCAATTAAACGTGTTTGAATAAGTGTATCTTCAAATACAAATTGTACTTTCTTATTCGATACATGAACTTTGATTTCTTGATCATCATCTAATGACTTTAATAATTCATTTAATGATTTTGAAGGAATAATAATGTTGTAATCAATCGTACTATCTACATCAAATGAAGTTTTTGCTAAACGATAACTATCTGTAGCTGTACAATCGACATGTCCATCATGAATATGAACATTAATTCCATTTAAGTAAGGACGATTGTCTTTATCACTTGTCGCAAATAAGGTTTGATTTAAGACCGACTTTAATTTCATTGTTGAAATTGTAAAGAAGTCTTCTCCTTTTGTGAAATCAATCATTGGATATTCATTTGCATAAATACCAATAATATTAAATTCACTTGTTTCATCATAAATTTTAACATTCACTCCATCAGCTACTTCAATAGAAATAACTTCTGTGTCCATTTTACGAACAATATCAAGAATGTATTTTGCCTCAATAACAATTGAACCTGTTTGTTCAATTTCTAAAAAGCATTCATCACGTTTTGAAATATAGTTTTTAATTGAAATATCTGAATCAGATGCCATTAAACAAATTTCATTTTCATTTACATCAAACTTAATACCAGAAAATGCTGGTAAAGGTGAATAGTTTGAAATAGCTCTAGATACAACATTTAATTTTGTAAGCAATTGTTTCTTATCAACTTTAAAAAACATCGTGTGACCCCCTGTCTGTATAATAATTTTTTAAGATAGTATTACTACTAGTGTGTGGAAAACCTTGAAAAGTAAAAAATAATAAGTATTTATCATACTTTTTAGCAGTTTTTCACTGTTTAGATTTACGGCAAAATTTTGTGGAAATAATTTATGCGTAAACACCTAAACGTTTTTTAATATCATCAATAACATCTTTATAGATACCTTTTTCATTTAGGTACCCTACAATTTTATCATAAGAAGTCATAATTGTGGAATGATCACGATTACCAAATTCAGATCCAATCTTTTTAAATGGTACATCAAGAAGTTCACGAATTAAATAAATAGCGATATGACGTGCATTTGCAATATCTGCAGTTCTTGATTTTGATTCAATTTGCTTCAATGTAATATTGTAGTAATTACAAACTTCTTTCTTTATTTTCTTTGGTGTTAATTCATCCGTTTGTGAAATAATCGGATTGTCTTTGAACATATCAATTGTGAAATGTTCATCAATAACTTCTGGGTTATGTAAGATTGCTTTAAATAATAGTTCATTTAAGGCACCTTCCAGTTTTCTAACATCTTCATTAAAACGGTTTGCAATATAGAAGAGTGCATCATCTGTAATAATGATTTCATTGGTTCTACCTTCAAGTTTCTTTTGAAGAATCGAAACCGCTGTTTCAAATTCAGGTGATGTAATACTTACCGATAAGCCCGATGTAAAACGTGAAATAATTCTCGCATTAATATTTTTTAGTTCTGAAGGGTACACATCACTAGTTAAAATGATTTGTTTCCCACTATCCTTCAACTTATTATAAATATTAAAGAATAATTCTTGGCTTTGATTTGTTTTTGCAAGATGCTGAATATCATCGATTAGCAAATAATCCAATTGACAAATACTTTCTATAAAAACATCAGATTTATTCTCTTTAAGCGATTTAATAATTAAATTAATGAAATCATTTCCATCAATGTAAAGATATTTTACATCTGGACGATTACTTTTAAGATAATTACAAATAGCATGCAATAAATGGGTTTTTCCTAATCCAGAATTTCCATAAATAAATAATGGATTGTAAAAACTTTGTTCCCTCGAATACGCACAACCATATGCTGCTGCATACGATTGTTGGTTACTTTGACCTTGAATAAAATTCTCAAACGTATAGTTCTCTAAAATTTTATTTCCATTTTCAAAAATAAACTCCTCTTTTGGCGTCTCTTGACGTTTTCGATTCGACAGTTCTTTTTCTAACAAAACTTGAGCAGAAATTTGTTGATCTAGCTGTGTAGACAGTAAATCATTAAAGACTTCAATGTTTT
Source organism: Breznakia blatticola (assembly GCF_004365815.1). Taxonomy (GTDB): domain Bacteria; phylum Bacillota_I; class Bacilli_A; order Erysipelotrichales; family Erysipelotrichaceae; genus Breznakia; species Breznakia blatticola. Next base: position 9,552 of record NZ_SODD01000044.1, on the reverse strand, counting down.
GTTCGAAGAACCGTTTTGTCGTGATAAATGGGACTTCAATTGTCGCAATTCCATCACGCACATCGTAGAGAAGTGAATTTGAAACGTAAGAGTGGAAAACTGATTTTTCAAAGATATTGTTTTCTTGGATATTGTGCAAAATCTGATGCCAACAGTCTTGATACGTGTTTGATCCAGATTCCGTCATAAATATATCCTTTCCTAATACAAATTTACATCTCATATATTACATGAAACGATAGTAAATTACTACCATCAAAAAGTAAAAAACATAGTTTTCCACATTATCGTAAAAATTGAAAACCCTTTTAAATAAAGGATATATCACTCTTTAAATAGTTTTCCCCATCTTTTGGTGTGGAAAACTGTGGGAAAAGTTTATGTTGAAAAGTACGATGTGGAAAGTGTGGAAAAGAAAATTGATAAATTTCCACAAGAAACTAAGAATTGTATAGTTTTCCATAAAAGAAAATGAGCATGACTAAAGGGCTTTAAACAACTTTCCCCAGTTTTCCACCCTATGTGGAAAACTATGTTTTTTAACATCATGGAAAACCTGTTTGAAACTAAAAATATATTCTTTTTTACATCATAAATAATAGAAAGAAATATTCGATAAATTGTATACTTTATTAATCATGAAATACGAGTCAATTCGTTAGTTAAATAATTGCGATGAACACTGGTTGAAATGATGTGTGATAAATTCGTTTCGCACCAAAACCACAAAGAAAACGATGGATTATCTCTGAAATGAGTGAAATCCATCGTTTTTACGTATCAAATTGAAAAAAGGTTCAAAAACCCTTTATTTAAAGGTATAAGAGGCCAATCCATGGTAAAATATAAGTACCAAACAATACATAATACAGGAGACCTCTTATGCAAACAATTGTACCACAAGAACAACCAAAATCATTATTAATTCATGAAGAAAAATCACTTTTGAAGAAATTCCGAATGCAACACACTCAAATGGATATCTTCGAGTGTTTAGATCTTGAAGTAAGTGATGATTTTTTGCGTTTAGAATATTGTTTCAAGGGACTAGATGTTTCTACATTGGTAACTGCTCTGAATCGTGAGCGTGGAAAAGGAAGAAATGATTATCCAAATGAAGTGATGTTGAATCTAGCTCTCGCAAAGATTGTATTAGGACATAATTCTACTGCTTCATTTATAAGAGAATTAAACCGAAATAGAGATTTGCGAAAGATATGTGGGTTAAGAGATATTGATTATATTGATGGGATTAAAAAGAAAGTTCCTGGAGAAGCAGTCTTTACGCGATTCTACCAAAGGTTGGAAAATTATCAAGAGGAACTAGATTCTATTCAAAAGAATCTGGTAGAGTATTTTTATGAGAATGTGGATGGATTTGGAGAAAAGTTAGCTGGAGATGGAAAATATATTCAGAGTTATGCGAATCGAGTAAATGAACATGCAGATGGAGATCGTCGTAGCGAGAATGATGCATCGGTATCCATTAAAGAAAATTTCATTACAGATAAAAATGGAAAAGAAAAGATTAAAAAACATAGTTTCTTTGGGTTTAGAGCGCACGTAATTGTGGATGTATTAACTGGACTCCCAATTAACGTACATATTGATAAAGCCAATATCAGTGAACGTACGGTAATGAAGGTTAAGTCACAAGCCAAAGTACCTAATGCTTGACAAAGGATATGATGGGAAGGAATTATTCAATCAAGCAAGAGGACTGGGGATTATACCTATCGTTGATGCAAGGAAAATGCGAAAAGATGAAGATGGAACACAATACAAAGATACGAACATATACTACTATGAAAATGGTGATATTTATTACGCAAATCCTGAAACAGGTAAAGCGGATTCTATGAAATACTTAGGTTATGACAAAACAAGAAAAGCCATGAGATATGAGCATAATGGAAAAGTATATCGATTATATCTAAAAGATGATGAGCGTATATTCAACGAAGTAGCAAGAGGATCAAAGAAGTTTAAAAGACTCTATAAAGGGCGTACCGCAGTTGAAAGGTATAATGCAAGGTTGGATTGTGATTATGGATTTGAGCATCATTATTTGCGAAACTTAGATACAATTAGAGTGAGAGTTCAATTAGCAAATCTGGTAATGCTATCGATGGCGAAGACTCATGTCGAGAAAAAACAAACCAATTATATGAGTATGTATAATTTTAACTAGAACCAAAAGAGGTTAAGGACATAAGTTTTTTTATAATGCAAAAAATGACGATATGCATGATGTTTAGACAGTTTCAAATGACTAAGCAAAAGTGTATTCGTCATTTTCGTTTTCAAATGCACAAGCAATATTCATTGACCCATGAAAAACCTTACAAACGAATCTGCTCTGAAATACACTTTTTTGTTGACTTGGATAAGGTGCTGCGATATAATCTAAAAGCAATGTTTATTAATATGTAGAAAAGGAGGTGTACTTGATGAAAAGAACTTATCAACCAAATAAGAGAAAACATCAAAAAACACACGGGTTTAGAGCTCGCATGAAAACACCTGGAGGACGTAACGTTCTAGCTAGAAGACGTAGTAAAGGTAGAAAAGTTTTATCAGCTTAATTAATATAACAGTTAAAATGATAAACATGAGTTTAATAACAACGCTTTAAAAATATCTCGTCTTGGCGAGATATTTTTATTTATGTGAGGAATGTATATGAAAAAAGCATACAGGATCAAAAAAGCAGATGAATTTACTGAAATCATCAAAAATCGACAATTTTACAAATCCAAAGGAATTATTTTATATGTTAGAAAACGTAAAGAAGATATTCCGCGTGTTGGAATTACGGTAAAAAAGAAGATTGGAAATGCAGTTGTAAGAAATAAAGTTAAACGACAAGTGCGAATGATGGTTCAGGAAATTTATAGTTTTGAAGAAGATTTCGATTCAATTTTACTTATTCGCGAAGATTATCTTGAAAACGACTATAAAAACAACAAAAATAACTTGGAAAGAATAGTAAAACAAGTTAGAATTAAAAAGTAAGCATTTTTAGAAATGGAGTAGAAAAATGAACATGATTAAAAAGTATATAAAAGATCATAAGAAGTTAATTATCTTCTCATTGTTCTTAATAGTTTTTGTTGCTGGGTGTAGTTCACCACGTAACGCAGATGGTACTGTAGATAAGGAACAATTAATTTTCCTTAGTACACCATATTTAAAGAGTATTGGTGATGGATGGTTTAACATCTTTGTTTGGCCAATGGCACAAATGATCAACTGGGTTGCAACATTCTCTGATGCAGGGGTTGGTATTATTGTGACAACAATTATTGTAAACGTAATTACAGCTGCATTTACAATTAAACAACAAGCACAAACACAAAAGATGCAAATGATTCAAGGTGAGCAAGCTAAAATTCAAGCAAAATATGAAGGTAAAACGGATCAAGCAAGTAAAATGCGTATGAGCCAAGAACTTCAAATGCTATATAAAAAACACGACATCAACCCAATGGGTTCAATCGTAACGTTATTTATTCAATTACCAATTATGATTGGTATCTATCAAGCATGTATGAGAGCATCATCAGTTTATACAGGATCATTCTTTGGAATTGATTTAACGATGACACCACAAGCTGCAATTGGTGAAATGGAAATTCCAGTTATTGTAATTTTCTTATTAATGGCAGTGATGCAATTTGTTTCATTCAAAATTCCTCAAATTTTAGCGAAACGTCGTAATGAAAAGAATAGAAAAATTAAGAAATATGCACAACCTGAGAAAAAAGGTATGGCTGGAAACATGAACATGATGATGTATGTTTCTGTAGCAATGATGGTATTCTTAGGATTTAGCTGGCCATTAGGTATGACATTCTACTTATTAGTTAGTTCATGTGTTCGTGTAATTCAAAATATTGTGATTGATAAATTCTTTATTAAAGACTAGGTGGTTGCTATGAAAACATATACAGGGAAATCAATTGATGAAATTCTAGAAACGATTGCCACACAAGAAGATGTAGATATCGAAGATATTACATATAAAATTCTTGAAGAAAAAGCAGGATTTCTAGGAGTCGGAAAAGAAATTACAGTTGAAGCATTTACAAAACGTGATATCTTAGATTTTGTTTATGATTATATTCTTCAATTTTTCGATAACATGGAAATGGAAATCGAATTAAGTGTTGAAGAGGAAGATGATAACTTCTATAAAGCAACAATTAATGCAAGAAACAATGCGATTTTAATTGGTAAGAATGGTCAAACATTACAAGCCATGAATACGGTATTAAAAGCAGCAGTATCAGGAACATTCAAAAAACGTATTTCAACATTAGTTGATATTAATGGATATAAGGAAGAACGCTACCGCAAAGTTGTATCAATTGCAACACGTGTTGCAAAAAGTGTTCAACAAACCAAAACGGATGCAGTTTTAGATCCAATGCCAAATGATGAACGTAAAGCAATTCACAATCATCTATCAACATTTGATCACATTACAACTGTATCTGAGGGTGATGGAAACCAACGTCGTTTGAAAATCTGTTATAGCGAAGACTAAACACTCGAAAGGGTGTTTTTTTATATCAAAAATTGTGCTTATTAGAAAAAAGGATTATATACTATTTCTATAATAAGGTTAAAATTATTCAACTTCTTTGTAAATTATAATAAAAAAAGAAATTGTCCCATTTAATGTATTTTTGTCCCAAAATGTGTTAAAATATATATACAGGAGGTAGTAGATGATGAAAAAGAAAAATATACTTAACTTAATTAAATATTATACAGAAAAAAATGACATGCAATTTAGAAATGAAGCAATTGAAATTGCTCGATATTTTGATAAAAATGGTGATCACCAATTATCAGAGTACATTATGAGTTTGTTATCAAATGCAAATACATTTGTACCACAGGGAGAGTATTTTGAAAATACATTTTTTAAAGAAGTTGAAGTAAATAGCGAGCCATTACCTCTGCCTAAAGAAATTACAGACGATATAAAGGGAATAATTAACGCAGTTAATCATGATGTGGGAATTAATAAATTTTTATTTGAAGGATTACCAGGTACAGGGAAAACAGAAACGGTGAAGCAAGTTGCACGATTGCTAAATAGAAAATTATATATGATTGAATTTAGCGAATTAATTGATAGCAAGATGGGTCAAACAGCTAAGAATATTGTATCTGTTTTTAGTGAAATTAATAAATTACCACATCCTTCAAAAATACTAATTTTATTTGATGAAATAGATGTTATTGCATTAGATAGAGTGAATTCAAATGACTTAAGAGAAATGGGAAGAGTAACTTCAACTATTCTAAAAGAGTTGGATCAATTAAATGATCAAGTAGTATTAATTGCAACAACAAATTTGTTTAAAAATTTTGATAAGGCCTTAGTGAGAAGATTTGATTCAATTATCAATTTTAATAGATATTCGAAAGAAGATTTAATTGATATATCTGAAATAATGCTTAATGGATTACTAAAAAAATTTAAATATGCTGGTAAAAACATGAAACTTTTTAGAAAAATAATGAAAAATATGGATAATATTCCGAATCCAGGAGAATTAAAAAACATAATTAAGGTATCTCTAGCTTTTAGTGATCCAAGTAATGAATTTGACTATTTAAAAAGATTACTGAAATTTATAGATTTTGAACACAAAGAACCATCTTTATTAGAACTAAAAGAGTTGGGGTTTACACTTCGAGAAATCGAGTTATTAACGGGAATTTCAAAAAGTCAGGTAGCAAGAGAACTGAGGGAGGTATGAAGTGAAAAATGATATTTTGAACTTGAAAGGAAGTTTTGATCAAAGAAAAAATCCTGGTAAACCAGGTTCTCCAAAATTGGCTAAAAATAGTATAGTAAGTGTAAAGGATATTGAACGCTTAATTTTGTATTTAGAAGAAATGAAGAGATTTTGGAAAATAGAGAAACTACTAAACGGATGTCTTATTAGTGTTTATTACAATACAATTATTGCTAAGAGTAACAGATGTAAGTTTTTTTTATGTAATGGAAGTAAATCTCCTAATGATACAATTGTTGGAGCAAAATTTTCGGACAACAAAAAGAAACATATAATTACACATTTTATTCCTTATTCGGCAATAGAAAATTCAATTATTAATGCACAGTATGTGATTAATATATTAAATAATGAGTTTAATGGGAGTATAAATGATATCTATTTTAATGAGAAAAAAAACATTGAATGTATTAATTGTAAATCATATAATACTTCAAAATCTAAATTTCAAAAAATAATCGTAGATACTTCTTATATCGAAAAGTTTGATGTAGAACGTGCTGATTTTGAAATAAATAAAAGTTCTATTGTGACACTTTATGATACAGGAACTAATACACAAGAGTTATTAGAAAAACTAGGAATTCCAATATTTAACGAACGTATTTTAAATAAAACAACAGTTTTATTGGATGAACAGTATTTACATACACTTCTTCAAAAAGCACCATATTTAGTAGCAATGGCAGTTGAAAATATTTCTGAACTTTCTCCAAGTGATTTCTCGGAACCGTTTGAAATCGATGCTAACTTAATACCATCACCGAAGAATGAACCCACAATAGGAGTTATAGATACTCTTTTTGATGAACGAGTATATTTTCATGAATGGGTAGAATTTCATAATAAAATAGATGTAAATATTCCTACAGATGCAGATGATTATAAACATGGTACTGCAGTTTCATCATTAATTGTAGATGGACCGAGTATTAATCCACATCTAGATGACGGTTGTGGAAGATTTAAAGTACGTCATTTTGGTGTAGCAACAAATAGAGCATTTAATTCATTTACAATTATACGTACTATTAAGGAAATTGTGGCAGAAAACCGTGATATTAGAGTATGGAATCTGTCATTAGGTTCTAATGATGAGATTAAAGAAAGTTTTATCTCAGCAGAGGGAGCAGTTTTGGATCAAATTCAATTTGAGAACGATGTGATTTTCGTAATAGCTGGAACAAATAATAGAGATAAAGATGAAAACAGAAGAATTGGTGCTCCAGCAGACTCCATTAATTCAATAATAGTTAACTCTGTGGACTTAAATAATATACCTGCAGATTATTCAAGAAGAGGTATTGTTCTTTCCTTTTTTACTAAACCAGATGTTTGTTATTATGGAGGAACGAGGGATAATTATATTTCAGTATGTGAGCCTCTTGGAGAATCAAAAGTAGCAGGTACTTCGTTTGCTGCGCCATGGATTGCAAGAAAACTTTCTTATCTTATAGACGTTATAGGACTTAGTAAGGAGATAGCTAAAGCTCTAATTATTGACTCTGCTATTGGTTGGGAAAATCATAAAGATTTTGAAGAACTATCACTTAAAGGAAATGGAGTAGTTCCTATACGAATTGAGGATATTATACAGTCGACAGAAGATGAAATTAAATTTGTTGTTGAGGGTGTGTCAGAAAAATATGATACATACAAGTACAGTTTTCCAGTTCCTATATACCAAAATAAACATCCATATGTAGCAAAAGCTACATTATGTTACTTCCCAAAATGTTCTAGAAATCAAGGAGTAGATTATACTAATACTGAGTTGGATATTTACTTTGGAAGAATTGATGACAATGGTATACTAAAATCTATTAACAAAAACAAGCAGAGTATTGAAGATAAGGAACATTATCTTTTTGAAGAAGATGCGAGAAAATTATTTAGAAAATGGGATAACGTAAAGCATATTAGTGAACCTATCAAAGAACGTTCAAAAGGTAAAAAAGTCTATAAAAATCCAATGTGGGGAATGAGTATTAAAACAAAAGAGCGTTTGAGTAACAGTGATGGTGAGGGTATTAGATTTGGTGTTGTAGTTACTTTAAAAGAGATAAATGGAGTAAATAGAATTGATGATTTTATTCAACAATGTCACTTTAAAGGATGGCTTGTAAATCGCATCAATGTTGAAAATCGCATTGATATATATCAAACAGCAAATGAAGAAATTACTTTAGAATAGAAAAATTTAATTAGTTTTCAAAGTGTAGTTTTATCTTGATACTATAATAACCCATTTTATATATTGGGTTATTATAGTACTACTTAGTAAGACAAAATAGTAGACAACTACACTACTATGTGTTACTATCTACTTGTATTAAGTGATACAAAGTAGTTAGTACGATTAGAGGTAAACATATGATTAAACAAACAGAGATGCTAAAAGGTGTTCTTGAAGGATTGGTGTTGGATATTATAAAAAAACAGGAAACGTATGGATATGAAATTACCAAAACACTAAATGAACAAGGATTTGAAGATGTTGTTGAAGGAACGGTGTATACAATACTGATTCGTTTAGAAAAAAATGGGTGGGTAGATATTAGTAAAAAACCATCATCGATTGGTCCAATGCGTAAGTTTTATACATTAAATACACAAGGACAACAGCAGTTAGATGCTTTTTGGCGATCATGGAATGAACTATCCACAAAAATACAACATATACAAAAAACACATTTGGAGGACTAAGAAATGAATGAAAAAATGAGTATTAAAAACTATATAAAAGAAGGTCTTGTAAGTTTAAAAAACATAAAAAAAGATAAAGAAGAATATCGTAAATACAAAGCGAGAATTGAAGCATTACCTAAAGATTATAAAGATGTTTATGAACATGTAGAAAAATATTTATGGTCACATGCAGATACATCAGGACATAATGCTCAACAAGTAATCGGAGGACTTCTTGAGATGTTTGAAGATGGTGTTGCACAAGGTTTATCGGTAAAACAAATTACTGGAGATGATGTTGGTGAATTTGCAGATAGTTTAGCTAAAGAAATTGATCACTCTTGGGTCAATAAAGAAAAAGAGAAACTAACAAAACGATTTAAAGATTAAAAAGTATGATCAAAAAGTCATACTTTTTTTATGAAAGCCCTATGTGTCGTAAAAAGAAAACATAGTATGATACGAAATTCATATGCTATACTTTTGAAAAAGGGGACAGATAAATGGAACAAACGAAAACGGTTATCATCTTATGTATTGCTTTAGTAATTACAATCATTTACTTCATTTTTATGATGAAAATACAAAATAAAAGCAAAGCAAAAGCGTATAAAACCATCGAGCAAGCAAAACAAGATGGTTTAGAAGTAACGGGATACTTACTAAAACAAAGACGCTATTATGAAGAAAAAAATAGCGTTTACTATAAAGCAACCTATAAATACTATATAAATCCTGGAAGTAAGATGTATAAGACAAACAAAATAATGCAAGGTCGTGCACCAGCGCAAATCACACTGTATGTAAACCCCAACAATCCAAAGAAAACCATGGGTGAACTTGAAATGTTATATGGAAAAGGACCTGGTAAAATGACAATACCGTTTCTGCTTGGATTTGTATTGTTTTTTGTGGTTGTGAGAATATTAGGTATTCTTTTTCAAGTATAATCCAATAAAAAGTAGGCGACTGAATTACTTCAATCGCCCCTTATCAAACCGTACGTACGCTACTAACGTATACGGCTTTCCAACATGTTTCGACAGTT
>NZ_SODD01000043.1 GCF_004365815.1 Breznakia blatticola | reverse complement strand
ATCAATTTATAATTCCGATTTTTCTTCAACTCATATTCCGAAAATTCATCAACTCTGATTCCGAATTTTCGTTAATTTATAATTGACATTTACAATTAGTATAAAGGTCATGCAAAAGATATCTCTACATAAAAGAAAGTCACGATGTGATATTTCAATCATTTTAACATTTCTATAATTTGAGTAAATAGAATACCAACAACTATTTTGATAATCCTTTTTATTTTTATCAGCATTTGGCATATCTTCGTATATTTTTTTATAATATTTTAATGCTTTTTTTGTACTAATACGATTATCATTATTATTCTCTTCAATCTTTGTAAATATTTCACTTCCTGGTTTTGTGTATAATCCAAAAATGTAGATTAAGTTTTCCTTAAATTGACTAGTGAGTAACGAATCCGCAACAAACGACATTAAATAAATTGAACTCGATATTATAGAGGTATTGAGAATTTTGATAAATACTTCCAATACTACAACATCATTAAGCAAAAAACTTTGAGTTAAGCTAACAAATAAAAGAATACACGCCAATACAAACATTTTAAGCTCTTTCTCGCGATAGTCCTTTATATTCATTTTATATTCCCCTTACTATAAAAATTTTAGTTTCATCAATTCCTTTAGAAGTATTTTTAATTCTACATCTTAATGTATGTATTCCAACAAAAGACAACTCACGTTCAAATACATATTTTCCACTTTCTTCTTTTTTCCCTTTATAGTATATCTCTTGATGTTCATAATCATCATCTATACCCATATTAGAAACCTCCCAAAATATTTTAAGTTTATCATCTGGTGTTCTTAGCCCTTGCGTAACCAATGCTGAAAATTTCAAATTACATCCTGTTGCTAAAGAATCTCCATTATTTATAGATACTCCATTGACATTACATGAAAGTTTAAAATTATAGTTTTCTTGATTCTCATTATTTTTAAATCTATCTGGTATTATAGAAAAATCACCCGTAGCAGATATAAAACCACAAATTGTTCCTAGCTCATTTGTAGTATATACCTGTTCATTGCTTGTATGTGTTTTATACAAAGCCAAAGCTTCTTTATTTGGATGATGATATTCTTCATAATCTCCACAGGAAATAATTGTAACAACAGGTTTTATTAAACCAATTGACTCTAAATATGTTGTATCAGGATTTTTCTCCACATCAATTGTTTCATTTAATTCATCAGTAAAAAAACTTCTTGACCCATGGTGACTTGCTACCAATATATCTGTATTTTCATAATTGACAGAATTCCACTTGAAGTTTGGTACAATTTGCTCCTTCCAACTTTTCCAATCTGAATCACCAGTTAAAAGCATTTTTCTTTCCCCATACTTTATAAGCAAAACCATCGAATTTGTATGTTGTTTTTTTACAGCCATCTTTACTTCATTAACATAATCTTCTTGAAAGTCTGCCTCTGCAGAAAGACAATAAATATCTATATCATCAATGTCGTGTCTAATCGCTTCATTTGATGGAACAGGTACAAACAAATTATTTTCATTAGCTTTTTTTAGTTCTCTTCTTAAATACATATAGTAGTTGTATTCGCTATTATCTGTACTAGCTCCAGTTTGTCCTGAATCCCAAATTGACTTTACTTTAAAATTACTATTAACCTTTTTCAAACCACGAAGATGGTCAATATCTCTATGGGAATTTACAAATATATCTATTTCTTTTTTGAATTCTCCAGTTTCATTATCCCATTTAGAAGGTATATGTTTCTCTAAAAATTTTATTATTCTGTCCTCATTATCACTTGTAACATTACAGTCAAATAGCATTACCTTATCATTTGGAAATACTATTAAATGCATTAACCCTGAACCACAATCTATCAAATAAAATTTTAATGACTTTTCATCTGTTATAAACTTTAATGGTTCTCTCATATGTTATCCCTCCTAATCTTTATTTCTAATTATATCATCACAAAGTTTCCTTGCAAACATCTTAAAAAATTATACTAAATAATACAAGTATACATAAAATACTTTTCTTACTATCAAATTAAAAATAGCACAATTTCTCGTACTATTCTCAATCATTATTTGTAGGTTAGCTTTCTATCTGTAATTATTTGGGCGTAAATTGGGCGTAAATCAGGCGTAAATCAGGCGTAAATATAACCTTTAATATAATTTGTAAAGTTATATTCCCCTGTATTCATGCCATTTTTTGTATTCCTATTTACTTCTATCCTTCATATGTGGGAACAATAGCACCTCACGGATTGTTGTTTGTCCTGTAAGTAACATAACAAAGCGGTCAATTCCAAGTCCGATACCACCAGTTGGAGGCATTCCATATTCTAATGCTTCAACGTAGTCTGTATCCATTTCATTTGCTTCATCGTTACCCAATTCTTTTTCTTTTAATTGGTTTTCGAAACGTTCTCTTTGATCGATTGGATCGTTTAACTCAGAGAATGCATTTGCATATTCTGCACCATCAATGAATAATTCAAAACGGTCCGCAAAACGTGGATCTTCTTCATTTTTCTTTGCTAATGGTGAGATTTCTACTGGGTGACCATATACAAATGTTGGTTGCACAATTTTATCTTCACAGTATTTTTCGAAGAATAAGTTAATGATGTGTCCTACACCTGTGTGGTGTTTTTCTACTTCAATATCGTGTTCTTTTGCATAAGCAACTGCTTGATCATATGTTACATCTTCAAAGAAGTTGATTCCTGTTTCCGCTTTAATTGCATCAACCATATGTAATCTAGCAAATGGTGCTTTTAATGAAATCGTTTTTTCATTCCATTCAATATCTGTCGTTCCACATACTTCATTGGCAACTGTTTCCATTAATCCTTCAGCTAAATCCATCATTCCATACATGTCTGAGTATGCAACATATGCTTCTACTGTTGTGAATTCAGGGTTATGGTTTTTATCCATTCCTTCATTACGGAATAAACGACCAATTTCGTATACACCTTCAAGACCACCAACGATTAAACGTTTTAATGGTAACTCAGTAGCAATACGTAAGTAGAAAGGCATATCTAGTGTATTGTGGTGTGTCACGAATGGACGTGCACTTGCTCCACCTAGAATTGGTTGTAATACTGGTGTTTCTACTTCGATTAATCCTTGATTATCTAAATAGTGTTGGATAGAACGAATGATACGTGGACGCATAATTGCAATACGTTTTGCATCCTCGTTTGTGATTAAGTCTACATAACGACGACGGTATCTTTCTTCTACATCACTTAGTCCATGGAATTTTTCTGGTAATGGACGTAGTGCCTTCGTTAAATGTGTATAGGTTTCTGCTTTGATTGAAAGTTCTCCATGATTTGTTTTCATCACAGTTCCTTCAATTCCAACGATATCTCCTAAGTCACTTTTCTTAAATACTTCATATGCGTCATCTCCAACTGCATCTTTACGTACGTAAATTTGAATTTGTCCATCCAAATCTTGAATGTGCATAAATCCTGCTTTTCCTTGACGACGTTTTGTCATAATACGACCAGCAACTTTTACTTTAATGTTTAATTCTGCTAGTTCTTCTTTGTCTTTATTTGCATATAAGTTTTTAATATCTCCACTTTTTGCGGTACGATCATATCTTGTTCCAAAAGGGTTAATTCCCATTTCTTCAAGTTCTTTCATTTTCTCGCGTCTTACAATCTCTTGATCTGTTAATTGTTGTACATCTGCCATAATTTTATCTCCTTTTTGCATTAAAAAAACTCTCTTCCACATAGGGACGAGAGTTATCATCGTGGTACCACCCTAATTTATGCATGTATTACTACATACACCTTAGTAACTAGTTCATAGTTATTCGTAACGTGAATGAGACGTATCACTCCAAGTCCTTTATTCGGTTTACACCTATGATCCCAATTCCACCAACAAGGGACTCTCTTTGCATGGTTTGCAAACGTACTCTACTTTTCATCGTGATTAATATCATCCCTATTTTAACAAAAGCATGAACTTTGTCAAATAAAAAAGAAAATTTCACGCGATATAAATGCTATCAAGTTTATTTGAAACCTTTTCCATTAAAAAAGCTCCACTTTTTGTGGAACTTATCTGGGCTTTGTATCTTCGTATTCTTGTAAGATGATTTCATACTCATGAAGAATATCTTCAAATTCTGCAAAGGTTTCAACTTTTGATAATCGATCTTTTGTGACATGTGATTTTGGCAATCCTTTGATATACCAAGTTGCATGTCCACGCATTTCTTTCATCCCAACACGTTCTCCTTTTAATTCGCAAAGGTTTCTTGCATGTTGAAATGCTAAAGCAAATTTCTCTTGATACGAAACATCTTCTAAAATTTCACCCGTTTTCAAATAGTGATTGCACTGACGAATCAACCAAGGATTTCCAAGAACCCCTCGACCAATCGCAACTGCATCACAACCGGTTTCTTCCATCATCGCTTTAAAGTCAGCAACGCTTTTTACATCACCATTTCCCATTACTGGAATAGAGACTGCATCTTTGACTTGTTTAATAATGGACCAGTCGGCTTTTCCTTCATACATTTGTGCACGGGTACGACCATGAATACAAATTGCACTGGCTCCCGCTTTTTCCATAAGTTTTGCGAATTCGACCGCATTGATACTATGTGCATCCCAACCTGCTCGAAATTTAACCGTAACTGGTTTTTTCACTGCAGCAACAATTGCTTTAACAAGTTTGTATGCATGTTCAGGATCTTTCATCAAGGCACTACCAGCAAATGATTTTACTACCTTATTTACTGGGCATCCCATATTGATATCAATTACATCACAAGCTGTATCTTGATCCATCACTTTAGCTGCGTGAACCATTGTGTCAATATCATGACCAAACAATTGCAATGCCATCGGATGTTCATTTTCATGGACATCTAACATTCCCATCGTCTTCTCATTTTTATAGAAAATAGCTTTATCACTGATTAGCTCAGACACAATAAAACCAGCTCCAAATTCTTTATAAAGTGAACGGAACGCAGCATTACTAATACCTGCCATTGGGGCAATGACAATTTCATTTTCAATTGGTAAATCTCTAATGTACCACATGCGCCTTATCTTTCAATATATCTTGAAGTTCTGCTTCACTGATTTGGTATTCTTTTTTGCAGTATTGACAAGTTGCTTGTGCTCCATGATCTTCATCAATCATGTTTTGAATTTCACTAGCATCCATTAGAGAAATCGCATTGATGATTTTTTCTTTACTACAGTTACATACAAAAGCAACATCTGTTGTTTCTAGTATTTTTATATCATCAAACATACTATGAAGAATATCTTCAAGTGCTACATTGTCACGTATTAAATTTGACATATTATCTAATTTACGTAATGCTTCTTCACTTTTGCGAATATCATCTTCGGTAGCATCTGGCATCATTTGTAGTAACAGTCCACCACTTGCAATAATTGTATTGTCGGTATCAACAAGTACTCCTACTGATACAGCAGATGGTGTTTGTTCACTCAAAGCAAAATAGTATGCGAAATCTTCACCAATTTCTCCGGATTGTAATGCAACACGTCCACTGAAATCTTCTTTTCCCATACCGATATCTTTTTTCACTTCTAGATATCCTTCTTTACCAACTGCGATACCAACTGCAAGTTTATTTGCTAATGGATGGTCTTCGTTATATTGCAACATGATATGTGGATCACCGACAAAACCACGGACATTTCCTCCATAATAGGCATCTGCCATCACGGTTCCAATTGGTCCACCACCATTGATTGTAATAGTAATCTTTTCTTGATCACTTTTTAAGTTTGCTCCCATCATGGATGCAACACTTAATGTGCGTCCAAGTGCTGCACTAGCAGTTGGCCACAAGTCTTGTTGTTTTTGTGCATAGTTCACAAGTCCTGTGGTATTTACGACATATATACGTACACGACCTTCACAGGCTAAGGCTTTTATTAATTGATCTTTCATTTTTATCACCTTTCGTATTATAACACAAAAAGCACCTACCAATGGCAGTGCTTTGTGTTGAATGCATTTTATCATACTTTATAACAATGTCAATCATGTTGACTACAGCATATTTTGTAAAATAAAGAGATACCTTGCGATATCCCTTTGTTAGTTATTCTTCAGAATCTGGTAAGTCATCAGCTGTAGGAATACTTTCTTGTGCTTCTACAGGTTGTTCGATAACTTCTGGTTCTTTCATTTTTTCATCTTGTTCTTTGATTGTTTCTTCGTGTGCTTCAACATCTTGTTTTGGTGCATCTAATGTACCATATTCTACTAAGTTATTGATTTGTTCACTTGTTAATGTTTCTTCTTCAATTAAAGAATTTGCAATTAAATCAAGTAAGTCACGGTTTTCAATTAAGATGCGTTTACATTCATCGTAACATTCATTAATAATCTTACGAACTTCTTGGTCAATTTCGAATGCAACTTCTCCAGAGTATGCTGCTCCTTGGTTGTAATCTCTTCCTAAAAAGACATTTCCTTGAGGATCTGCATATTGAATAGGACCTAATGTTGACATACCGAATACACGAACCATTGCTTTGGCGATTTTTGTGATTTTTTCGATGTCATTTACTGCACCGGCACTGATTTCACCAAATACTAACTCTTCTGATACACGACCACCAAGTAATCCAGTGATTTGTGCCATGTATTCTTTTTTGCGGTGGAAGTATTTTTCTTCTCTTGGTGTCATCAAGTTGTAACCACCAGCATCCCCACGAGGAATGATCGTTACTTTTTGAACCATGTCAGCATCTTCTAATTTAATACCAATAACCGCATGTCCTGCTTCATGGTACGCCACGAGTTTTTTATCCGTATCACTATATTTCTTACTTTTCTTAGCAGGTCCCATCATAACACGGTCTACTGCTTCATCTAAGTCATCCATAGTGATTAATTTACGGTTTCCGCGAACGGCAAGAATTGCACCTTCGTTTAATACGTTTTCTAAGTCTGCTCCTGAGAATCCTGGTGTACGTTTAGCAAGGTTTTCAAGTGTAACATCTGGTGCTAACTTTTTATTTCTGGCATGTACTTCAAGAATTTCCGTACGTCCTTTTTTATCTGGTAAACTTACGGTAATTTGACGGTCGAAACGTCCACTACGTAATAAGGCAGGGTCAAGAACATCTGGTCGGTTGGTAGCCGCAATAATTACGATACCAATGTTTTCTTCCATTCCATCCATTTCTACAAGCAATTGGTTTAGGGTTTGTTCACGTTCATCGTTTCCTCCACCCATACCAGCTCCACGTTGACGTCCAACTGCATCGATTTCATCAATGAAGACAATACATGGTGCTGCTTGTTTTGCTTTCTTAAACATATCACGGACACGACTTGCCCCAGTACCAACAAACATTTCTACGAAATCTGAACCAGAAATCGAGAAGAATGGTACATCCGCTTCTCCTGCTACCGCTTTTGCGAGTAAGGTTTTCCCTGTACCTGGAGGACCTACCATTAACATTCCTTTTGGAATACGAGCTCCCATATCAGAGAAACGTTTTGGATTTTTAAGGTAATCAATAATTTCTTTAACTTCTTCTTTTTCCTCATCAGCTCCAGCTACATCTTTGAAACGTGTTTTGATGTTTCCCTGTACTTTCGCTCTTGATTTTGAGAATTCGAAGGCTTTGTTTTGTTGTCCACCACCCATGCGTGAGAACATTACGAACACAAACCCTCCTAACAACAAGATTGGGAAGAAGTTAATAAATAGTGTAAGTAAGATGTTTTCATCATCTGGTTCATACACTTTAACTTTGTTTTTTCCTGAATCAAGTGTTTTTTGTAACCACTCAATATTTTCATCAGTTTTTGGTAATGTTGCACTAAATGCAACATCTTCATCTTTGTTGTTTTTATATTTACCTTCAACTTCAATTGTTACGGTTCCAATTCCCATACTAACATCTTGGAAATCCATCTTTTCAGCTTTCTTAGCAAATTCATTGTAAGTAAACTCTTTGGTTTCATTCAGATTGTTAAATGGTAATAGGAAGATTAACATTAATGCTAATAATAAATACGGTAAAAGCAACAACGGATTGCGCTTATTGTTTTTCATCTAGCCCTCCTATGACTCTTCATAAACTTCAGGTTTTAGAATCCCAACATATGGTAAGTTACGGTATTTTTGATTGTAATCCAATCCATATCCGATCACAAATTCATTTGGAATGGTAAACCCAACGTAATCTGCTTCTATATCTTCAGTACGTCGATCTGGTTTATCTAATAAAGAAACAACACGTACATCTTTAGCACCTTTGTTTGCTAACATACGTTTTACTTCCGTTAATGTCTTTCCAGTATCCACGATATCTTCTACTAATAAAATGGATTTTCCAGCTGCACTGGTACCCATATCTTTATTGATTCGAATTGATCCCACAGATTGTGTTCCTTCATAACTTGAAACATCCATAAAATCAATTTCAACATCCATTTCGATGTTCTTCATTAATTCACTCATGAATGGAACAGAACCATTAAGTAATCCAACCAAAATTGGTAGTTCACCTCTATCTGTGTAATCCTTCGTAATTTGTTTTCCTAATTCAATACACTTTGCGTGTATCTCTTCTCTTGAGACTAAAACTCTATCTACATCCTTATGCATAATTTTAATATACTCCTTGACTATCAATACACATTATTTTATCACAAACATATTCAAATTGTTACTATAATGAAACACATCACAGCCAATTCCACTAACAAATATGACATCCCCATTCGCATTTTCAACAACTGGGCAAATTTCACGTTCTTTTTTGGGTATTTTGCGATCTATGAAAAACCTTGAGACTTTCTTTTTTCCGTAACGTAATTGAATAGAATCACCTGGTTTAGGTGAACGAATCACAATTGGAAAATCTTGTTTATCAACATAAAATCCCTCAATGGTTTTTCCTTGTGTACATAATTGATAATACGGTGTCATATCTTCTTGTACTTCATGGTATGTGTATGCATAAGTATCGGATGCTTTCTTTTGAAGTTTAAGTACTCCATATTCACATACAATTTCATAATTTCGCTTATAATCATGACGCCAATTACTTTGTTTCTTGTGTAAAGAAAGTAGTTGGTCAATATAGCGTTTTGAGATTTGATGATATGCACTAAATGTTGTTAGCCACATGTATAACAGTTGGTGCTGTTCTTCTTGATTCAATGTAGCAAATACTTGCATATCCAATTCCTTTTGTACATGCGATTCTAATTTCTGTCGCATTTTTTGCAATCCATGATTTGCATGCTTCATTTCTTCAAGCAATGTCTTACGTTGCATAGGATCAAGTTTCATCACCTGTTCATGACGAATGCGATTTCTTGTATATGCATTTGATGCATTACTTTCATCCTCATAATATACAACGTTGTGCATTTTGCAGTATTCATATAAATCTTGCTTACTATAGTTGAGTAATGGTCGAAGTACATGTACGCCTTTAATCGTACTATCTGTATCCATTCCAAATACACGCGGAATCGATTTTCTTTGTTTTTGCATGAGATAGGTTTCCAGTACATCATCTTGATGATGTGCAACAAGTACACCTTTCGCATTGGTTTGCTTTACGATTTCCTTGAAAAATTGATATCGAATATTTCGTGCCTGTGCTTGAAAATTTCCCGGGTTATATTCTTTTACGTGATATGCAAAAAAAGGAATGTCATATTGCTTACAATACAAACAAACTCCATTTTCATCTCGATTGGCGGTATCGCGTTTATGATAATTCACATGTGCGACAACCAGTTGATAATTCTTGTTGCGATACATATCTAACAGCGCCATTGAGTCTGCTCCACCAGAAACAGCAACAACCCAAGTTTCACATTCATTACTCATGGTGCAATTATACCACGCACATGGAAACAATTTGTGAAAAAATGATGAAGATATCAAGTGAGAATATGTAAAAAAGACGACTGTTTATGTGTAACAATCGTCAATTTCGAACAAACCCTATATTTGTTCATGTATTATCATTCAATACCCAATAATGCACACGCATTCCGATAGTATATTTTCTCTAGCACTTCATCTGGTAAATGCAATCCATATATATACCAATTTCCTTGTTGAGGGCCTGTCTCGTCTTCCCAATATGGAAAATATTCGTCACTAGTTTCTAGAAAGCGAAAACTTAGTGGATATTGAAAATAATCTAAAGGTGTTTCATCTGTTCCAAACACAATTCGATCTTGATACGTAATGAAAAACTCTCGAGCCGAATATGGAACTCTACCTAGTTCAGCTACTCTTGCTGCTATATCTATATACATGTTTGGATACCTATCCAAACGTTTTGCCACATGTGTTAAATTCTCTGCATAGGAACCAAAATGTGCAACAACAAACGTCGTGTTCGGATATAATTCGATCATATGATCTTGCATTTGCATCAATTCATCAAATGAATATTGATCTGGTTTTCCAAATTGCCAATCTGGATGCATCGTAAGTTCAATTGATCGTTCATTTTCTTCGTTTATTTCCTCGAAAAATGCTGTTGGATCTGCAATGTGAATTAGAATCACCATACCAAGTCGTGCTGCCGTATGATAGACAACCGCTAGTCTTGGATCATCTGTACGAATATAGTTTCCTGATGCATCTTTTTGATTTAGTGAAATCACTTTCCACATTTTAATCCCTTTGCATCCTTTTTTATATGCAGTTTCTAGATGATCGATCACCCATGCATCAAAATCATCATCGTCTATTTTTGTTACATCTATCCAACAAAATGTTGTAATAAATGAAGCTTCATCCCCAACTTTTTCAAGCATCTTATCAAGTTCATCTCCCCAGATTCCATCAAGATTTACAATATGCTTTATCCCTAACTCTTTAAGTCGTTTGACATGTTCTTTTGTATTATACATACGTTCATAGCCATCACCCAAAACCAACTTCCCCATATGTGTATGAAAATCAATTACTGGAAATTTCGGATACAAAACTTCTGTCTTTTTTACTATACATTGAGGTTTCGGTACTTTATTTTGTTTCATGCAAAACACTTTGTCCTGTTTCTTGATCAAAGAAATGTAGTTTATCTGCATCAAAAGTAACCTCAATTACATCACCTGCTTTTACATTATTTCTTGCATTTACTTTTGCAATCAACTTATGACAGTCAATGCATCCATGAATAATCGTTTCATGTCCAAGTAATTCACTTACTTCAATTTTGAAGTCAAAATTTACTTCTGGATATGTTTGCTCAACAATTTTTTCAGTATAGATATCTTCAGGACGAATTCCCATAGTTACTTTCTTTCCATGGTAGTCAGTCAGTCGTTTATGCGTGATCTCTGGTAATTTAAAACTACAATCGCTAAACTTAAAACATCCATCCTCAATTACACCTTCAATGAAATTCATTGCAGGAGATCCAATGAATCCCGCAACAAATTGATTTTTTGGATGATCATATACTTCTTTTGGTGTTCCAATTTGTTGAATAAAGCCATCTTTCATTATGACAAGTCGTGTTGCCATTGTCATCGCTTCTGTTTGATCATGCGTTACATAAATTGTAGTCGCTTTTATTTTTTGATGTAATTGAATAATCTCCGAGCGCATTTGCACTCTTAATTTTGCATCTAAATTACTTAATGGCTCATCCATTAAAAATACTTTTGCATTTCTTACAATCGCTCTACCTAAAGCTACACGTTGTCTTTGACCACCTGATAATTGTTTTGGTTTTCGTTTCAAGTAATCCGTTATTTCCAAGATTTGCGCAGCATCTTTGATTCGTCTATCAATTTCATCCTTTGGTGTCTTTTTTAATTTTAAACCAAAGGCCATGTTGTCATATACACTCATATGTGGATATAAAGCATATGATTGAAATACCATCGCAATATCTCTATCTTTACTTGGACGATCATTTTCTAATACACCATCAATATATAATTCACCTGATGAGATCTCTTCCAATCCTGCAATCATACGCAATGTTGTACTTTTTCCACATCCACTTGGACCAACAAATACAATAAATTCCTTATCTCGAATTTCAAGGTTAAAGTCAGTTACTGCATGTACATTTTTATCGTAAAACTTATTTATATTTTTTAATTCTATATTTGCCATGGTGACTCCTCTATTTCATACCTGTCATTGCGATACCTTTGATAAAGTATTTTTGGAATGTCATAAATACGATGGTTACTGGTATCATAATTAATGCTGACGCTGCCATTTGTGCTGCTAAATCTGCTGTATGTTGTTGTGCAAAGAATGATAACGCTAAAGGTAATGTCATATTTTTCACTTCGCTCAACATAATTAATGGATTTAAATAATCATTCCAGTATGTTAAGAATGTGAATATTGCAAGCGCTCCAATTGCTGGCTTGATCATTGGCAATACGATTCTAAAGAATATTGTAATATCGCCTGCACCATCAAGTTTTGCACTTTCTATAATTTCAGCAGGAATCTCATCACAGAATTGTTTACATAGGTAAATTCCAAATGCATTAACAAATGTAGGAAAAATTAATGCACCTGCTGTATTGTACAAGCCAAGCTTATCGATTAATAAGAATGATGGAATCATTGTTGTTTGTGCTGGAACCATCATTGTAGCCAGTACAATCATAAATAACGTTTTCTTGAAACGAAATTCATATTTCGAAAACACATACCCAACAATTGCACTCACAAACAAAATGACTAGTGTATTTGTGATGGTAATAAATGCACTGTTTTTAAACCACGTAAAGAATGGTGAATTTGTTAATACTTTTATGTATGCATCAAGTGTAAAGTGTTCTGGGAAAATATTCTTTGGTGACATTAAAATCTCTTTCGTTGATTTAAAAGAATTCAAAATCATCCAAATGTATGGAAGTATGAAGAATACAGCAATTAATGCAAGAAGCAAAAATATACTAAAACGAACAACCTGTTCTCTTTTTATTTTTAATTTCATACTAATACTCCCAATCTACTTTGTTTGCTTTTTGTTGAACCATCGTAATTCCCAAGATTATGATGAACAACACCATCGAAATCGCTGATGCATATCCCATATCTTTTGTTTCAAATGCCGTTTTATAAATATAACTTGTTAATACAAGTCCAGAATTTGCTGGACCATTTCTTAAAATCATTACTGAGAACTGTGCAAACATTTGGAAGTGTGATATTAGTGTCATCAATGTGACAAACGCAAAGGTTCTACCTAGTAATGGCACAGTAATATATCTAAATTTCTGAAAACCGTTTGCTCCATCAAGTTCTGCTGCTTCATAGTAGTCCTTTGGAATCCCATCAAGTCCAGCCGTAAACAAAATTACGTTATATCCAATATCTGCCCAAATCGTAAATATAATGATAGATATCATAACCATACTTGGATCACCTATCCAGTTTACACTCGACAAACCAAGTGCATTCAAGATCATATTTGCTAATCCATTCACAGTTGGAAATATACTTTTTCCCCAAACCACAGATGAAGCAACCAGTGGTGCAACACATGGTAGGAAGAAAATCATTCTAAACAAACTTCTTGTTTTGTTTGATTTAAACATATTTATCAACTGTGCAAGAACTAGAGACAAAATGATATTGATACATACGGTTACTATTACGAATACCAATGTATTAACTAAAGCAATTTTGAAATTATCATCTGCAAGTAATCTTTCAAAGTTGCTAAATCCTATAAACTCGTTTATCGAACGAAGTGGATTATAATCAAGAAACGACATTCCTAATCCAGCAACAATTGGCATAATAATAAAGACAATCATATGAATAAATACTGGAATAAGAACAATTCTCACAAATTTCTTGTTTTTCATTTTCTTCTCCTTTATGGAGTTAAGGGGAGAAGTCTCCCCAACCCCCTACTTATTTATTGCGGAATTTAGTTTTTTATCTAAATCCATTAATGCATCATCAACTGATGCATATCCACCTGTTGCATATTCCGTAAACACTTCATTGATTTTTTCTTTGAATGTATCCGTATTGAAATATCCAACAAAGTGTCCATCATCTAAAATCTTAACTAATGGTTCTGCATAAGGCATTTTCTTTATAAATTCTGGATCTTGCGCAACTTCTTTACTTGCTGGAATTTGAGCACATGCTACGTTGAATTCTAACAAGTTTTCTTCTTGTGCAAAGAATTCTAAGAAACGCATTGCTGCATCACTTTTCTTACTGTTTCCATTAACTGCTAATGACCAACCTGTTTCTGCTGCAAATGATTTCGTTTCTCCATAGAATGGTAAAGAAACATAATCAAAATCTTCTCCATACTTCAACTCAAAGGATAGTTCACCCTCTGAGATTGTCCATGGCCCTCTTGGTACCATTGCAGTTGTTCCTGCAAATAATTGTTGATATCCTTCAAGACCTTCACCACCTGTTAATCCTGATAAATCGGTTACACCATCTTTAACAACCATATCCGTAAGTTCTTGGAATGCTTTTCTTCCTTCTTCAGTATTGAATGTAAATGTACCATCTTCATTTTGATATGAACCACCTTGTGACATAATCATCGATGTAAACATATATGTAACTGAATCCCAGTTTACAAAGTCAAATCCTTTAGTAACAAATGTATCTCCATCTTTTACTGTTGCGTTTTTTGCGGCAGTACGAAGTTCTTCCCAGTTTTGTGGAACTGAAATACTCTTTTCTTCTAATATATTGTCATTTATAATCATTCCACCATATTCAATATTGAACTCTAATGGGAACCCATACAGTTTTTCTTCAAACATTAGTGATCCATATGTTGGTTCATAATATCCATCTAGAATCTCTTTTGTTAGTGTGTCATTGATTGGAGCTAATGCACCCGTTGGTGCAAAATCGATACCCCAACCACCCCATAATTCATAAATATCAGCTCCACCTTCTTGTGAAAGTAAAGACGTTTGTACTTTTGACTCGAATTGATCATATGGGAAGAATTCAAATTTAATCTCGATATCTTCATTTTCTGCTTCAAACTTAGCAGCCATTTCTTCATATGCCTTATTCCAAGCTTCATTTTGATGTCCCCAAAAAGTTAATACGGTTTTATCACTATTCTCATCTGATGATCCTTGTCCACAAGCAGTAAGTGTAAAAACCAACATACATGCTAAGCATGCCTTTAAAAATTTCATTTTCTGTCTCCTCTATGTTTTCTTTTTAAAAATTAATTGGATTAAAGTATGTTAAATATGCTTTATTTGCTTCAAACATCTCTTTTACCATTTCACGAATTTCTTTCATACTGCATACGCTAGCAGTAAGTGGATCCATTAAAATTGCACTAAAAATTAGATATGGATCTTTCTCTATTGCTCCTCTTACTGCAAGTTCTTCCAATCTTGATGAATTGGAAACAAGTGCTCCGATATGATCAGGCAGTGTAACTCTTTTAATTGGTGTAATTCCCATTTTTGTAGCTACTACTGGAACTTCTACACACGCTCCATCCATCAAGTTTGTTATGTAACCTTGATTTCGTAAATTTCCATTGAAGTAGAATGGTTCATGATTTCCAAAGATTGCGTTGAATATAAATGATGCATATTCCTCCCCTCTTTCTAATTCAACCTCGCCTTCATCTAACCATTTCTTGTATTCATCTTCCCATGTATCTTCACGCTCAAGATATTCATCTAAAATATATCCATAAGCTCCTGGATTCCATCCAGTTCCTGGTAAACAATACGTTTCAATTAAATCCTGTCTTTTTCTAAACCAAGGAATATATTCTGAGTTATGTCCACTTGATTCTGTTGGAAAGTAATGAAAATACTTAAACATTTCATTACGTACAATTTCCTCATTATAGATTTCTGGTTTTTGAATTGCTTCTTTAAGTTTTGGATATGCATCCTCACCATTCCACTTATACTCTAAATAGAATGCTTGATGATTAATCCCAGCACATGTATATTCAATGTCTTTTGGATCTGCACCAATCCACTCAGCTAGCATACTTGCTGTTCCTTGTACACTGTGACAAAGACCTGTAACATTTACCTTTGTTTGTGATTGTAAGTAACTTACTAACATCGCCATTGGATTTGTATAGTTCAATACAATTGCATTTGGACAAACCTTTTCACAATCTCTGATAATATCTAACATAATTGGTGCAGTTCGTAAAAATCTAAAGATACCTGAAGGTCCTCTTGTATCACCTACACAAATATCGACACCATACTTTTTAGGAATTTCAATATCGTTTCGCCAAACTTCAACTCCACCTTGTAAAATTGTAATTAATACTCCATCTGCATCTTTTAATGCATCTAGCCGATCAGTTGTTGCTTTTACTGTTGCTGGATATTTACCTTTATTCAAAATCTTTTCCACACCCATTTTTGAATATTCTAATCTTTTTTCATCAATATCCATTAAGCAGATCTCGCAATCTTTAAAACTATCGAATGTAAGAATGTCTCTTACTAGATCTCTAGTAAAATCTAAAGAACCTGCTCCAATAAATGTAATCTTCTTTCTCATTTCTCCTCCTTGTTTACTAAACATAATTGAATGTTTATCTTGTATACTGCGATAATATCACACATATTTTAATATGTAAACCCTTACATTAATATTTTTGCTTGATTATGTATGAATTATGTATTATACTGTTTACTAAACAAGGAGGATTATTATGTCAAATTTGAGAGATGTAGCAAAAAAAGCAGATGTTTCTTTAGCTACTGTTGCTCGTGTATTATCTAATGACGAGAGTTTTAAAGTAACACCTGAAACAAAAGAAAAGATCTTCAGCGCAGCTAAAGACCTAAACTATATATACAAATCTAAAAAAACAAAAAAGAAACCATGGCGTGTTGGTTTCATCTTAGCACTGACTGCAGAAAAATATTCCGACCCGTATTTCACATCTATTTTATCAGCGGCCGAAGCAGAGGCAGAGAAATTAGACATTCAACCAATTATTGCTAGAAACTATAATGAACTTTTAAAACCTGAAATACTAAAAGAGTTTTTAGATTTTGAATTAGATGGTGTAATCATCATGGAGCGTCTACCAGCCGACATGATGCAACAACTACAAAGCAAAATTCCACACATTATCGGTATCGACCCAATCCAAAGTAATCTTAATATCATTACATTTGATGCCTATCGTGCAACTACAATCGCCTTAGAACATCTAATCCAAAAAGGAAACAGACGAATTGCTTATATTGGTGGTGCAGGGATTAATGAAGTATTTGACGATACATTGCGTATGGCAGCATATAGAGAAACTTTACGAAGAAATGACTTAACTTTTGATGAAGCCATCGTGAGAAATTGTGATTGGGATCTTAACACATGTGGAAAGCAAACCGATGAAATACTTGCACTTGAAAATCGACCTGATGCTATCTTTGCAGGTAGTGATACCCTTGGTTCTGTAATACTTGGACGCATTTTTGCATCTGGGTTACGATGTCCTGATGATATTTCTGTTATTGGCTTTAACAACATCCCTACATCAGAACATACCACCCCACCACTTAGTACGATTGAAGTACCTACAAAAACAATTGGAAAACTTGCAATCAAACGACTTCACGAATTGCTTACAAATACAGATACAGAAATTTATACAATTTCATTACCTGTCACACTAATCGAACGTGAATCTACAGGAGGAAAATCGAAATGAAATATTTTTTAGGTATTGATGGAGGAGGAACGAAAACAAAGTTTCTACTAACAGATGATCGTGGAATTATTATCTCGGAATCCATTCAACCAACCTCACATTATCTACAAGCTGGATTTGATGGTGTAACAAAAGTCCTCAATGATGGAATTGATGATTGCCTTAGTCAAGCAAATCTTAGCCGAAATCAAATTAGTTATTGTTTTGCAGCATGTGCTGGATATGGTGATATTATCGATGATGATCCTAAGATTGAACAAAGTGCAAAAAACGCGTTACAGTCAATTCCTTTTACTATTGGTAATGATAATGAAAATGCATTAGCGGGTTCGCTTGGCGGAAAACCAGGTATTAACATTATCGCAGGAACCGGAAGTATCGGGATGGGAATTAACGAACATAATGAAAGTTATCGTTCAGGTGGATGGCATCACGCATTTCTCGGTGATGAGGGGAGTGCATATTGGATTGCTAGCAATATGTTACGATTATATACGCGTCAAAGTGATCATCGAGATAAAAAAACAATGCTTTATTCCTATTTGAACGAGGTCATGAATTGGACAAATGATTCTGATATGCTTCGTGATTGCGTTGTTACTATGAATTATGATCGCACACAAATCGCTGCACTTGCTAAACACGCATACATTCTAGCTCAAAAAAATGATCCAGCTATTTTATCAGTATACGATCAAGCAGCAAAAGAACTTTCGGACATCATAAAAGCAATTTATCATACGCTACACATGGAATACGCAAAAGTTTCATATAGTGGAGGTGTATTTTCAAGTGGTTCCTATATCTTAGAACCATTAAGAAAACATCTTGAAGATATTAACATCGACTTAGTCGAACCGGTTTTACCACCAGATAAAGGTTCTGTCTTACTTGCAATGAAATATGGAAATGTAGAGATAACTGACAAACTGATAAACAAACTAAAAACAGCATAATACACAAAAAGACGACGAAGATTTACTCTTTGTCGTCTTTTTCATTTTTTCTAAATAGAATTCGATAAATCGATATCAATGGATGGTATTTTGGTGAAATCATTTGTGAAGTCTCTAAGAAAATCTCAAGACCAATAAATAATAACGCCACACATAACAGTCCAATTTTTTGATTTAGAATGTATACATATGCAACAATACCAAATGACATGGTTATCGCATAAATAATAAGTACGGTATTACGATGTCCAAAACGTCGCATGAGTACGTGATGGAAATGTCCTTTATCTGCATCTGTGAATTTCTTTCCACTAAAAGTTCTTCTCACAATTGCACTTAAGGTATCCACAATTGGTACACTTAATAACAACATCGGAAAACCTAATGTGATAAATGTAGAACCTTTAAATCCCATTAAGGAAATTGCGGCAACCACAAATCCAAGGAACAATGCCCCACAATCACCCATGAATATTTTCGCAGGATGAAAGTTAAAGAATAAAAATCCTAATGTCGATCCAGCAATAATCAATGAAATCATTGCGATATCTGGTCGATCATCTGCCACGGAAATCGCAGCAATCGTCAAGAAGACAATCGTTGTAATTCCACCAGCAAGTCCATCCAATCCATCTACAAGATTGATGGCATTACTAATCCCTATAATCCATACAAAAGTAACTAGGAATGAAACTACACCCATATTGATAACAATACCAAATGGTAAGTGAATCACACCTAACTCGACTCCACCTACTTTGATTAGAATATATGCTGCTAATACTTGAAAGGCAATTTTTAGTATGGGTTTCAAATCCAACATATCATCAATTAGACCACCGATAAACATAACCGTTGATCCAATTAATAAACCACGAAAAGCATCATCTATTCCATCCATAAAGAAGGTCATGGATAAGATAAATGCAACATAGATGGCAATACCACCCACTCTGGCAATTTTTCCATGGTGAACGGTTCGCTCATTTGTATGTGCATAAATATCTAATTTAATCCCGATACGATTTACGATGGGAGTAATCACTGTCGACAGTAATAAAGGTACAACTAAGTAAAGTACCCATTGCATGTGCGAGCACCCCCTTAGCTAACGATATCTAGGTTTTCTAATAGAACTCCACATCCCTCAGCAACACAACTTAATGCGTTTTCAGCGATGTATACAGGAACTCCTAGTTCATTTGCAAGCAGTTCATCAATTCCATGTAACAAGGCACCACCACCTGTAATAACAATACCGCGAGTTACGATATCACTACTTAATTCTGGAGGTGTTTGTTCAAGAACAACTTTACAAGCACTTACGATTTGCACAAGGTGCTCACGCATTGCTTCTTCTGTTTCTGCACTAGTTAGTGTAATTTTGTGTGGTAATCCAGTCACAAGGTCACGTCCACTTACTTCTACAGATTCTTTTCTTGTTTTTGGCCAAGCTGTACCCACTTCTTTTTTGATGTGTTCTGCTGTACGTTCACCAATCAACAATTTCTTTTTATCTTTTACATATTTAATAATATCTTTATCTAATGTATCCCCAGCGATTTTTAATGATGTACTTGTTACAATTTCACCTAATGATAAAACTGCGATATCAGTAGTTCCCCCACCTATATCAAGCACCATACATCCACTTGGTTTACTAATATCCAAACCAGCTCCAACAGCAGCTACTTTTGGTTCTTCTTCAATAAACACTTTCTTCGCACCTGCACGGTATGCACAGTCACGGATCGCATTACGTTCTACACTTGTAATGTTACTTGGGCAACAAATCAAAATTGTTGGACGTTTGAACATCCCTTTAATATTGATTTTCTTTAAGAAGTAGTTAAGCATAATTTCAGTTACCTCAAAATCAGCAATCACTCCATCTTTTAATGGACGAATTGCTAAGATTTTACCAGGTGTTCTACCTAACATATCTTTCGCTTCATTACCAGCAGCTAAACAGCGTTTGCTATCTGCATCTATCGCAACTACAGAAGGTTCATCAACGACGATTCCTTCACCTTTAACATAAATTAATAAGTTTGCTGTACCTAAGTCGATACCAACTTCTTTGCTAAAAAACATCATCTTCCTCGCTTTCTACAATTTCATACATTTTCACGCTTTATCATTATAGCACAAATGTTCGAAATGAAAAGATTTGCTAGAGGAAAACTATTTTTAACATATTTCAACTATTTCATGACCATAATGTATAAAAAAAG
>NZ_SODD01000042.1 GCF_004365815.1 Breznakia blatticola | reverse complement strand
AGATCTACATTTATTTCACTATTGATATAAATCAAATAATCTATTTTCAAACTTTTTCATAAAACTACTTGATTTTAATATAGTTAGCTATCTATACTTTATATAACACATTATAACCAAATCGGTATATGAATTCAAAAGAAGTAACCGTCTGGTTACTTCTAAGCTTATTTTTCAATAATGTCTTTACGATAAATGTTATGCTCTCTACCAGGTCCTACAGAAATCATAGATGCTGGTGTTTTCGTGTATGCTTCAATCTTTTCAATGTATGCACGACAGTTTGCTGGAAGTTCTTCCCAAGTAGGACATTTACTAATATCTTCATCCCATCCTGGTAAGATTTCGTAAACTGGTTTTGCTTTTGCAACATCTTCAACACTTGCAGGAATGTAGTCAATGATTTCACCATCGATTTCATAACCAATACATACAGGGATTTCTTTTAGTCCACTTAGGATATCAATTTTGGTGATTACCAAATCGGTAAGTCCATTAATTGTACATGCGTGTTTTACAACAACCAAGTCTAACCAACCACAGCGTCTAGGTCTTCCTGTAGTTGCTCCAAATTCTTGTCCGTTCTCACGAATGTAGTCACCTTTTTCATCAAGTAGTTCAGTAACAAATGGTCCTTCACCAACTCTTGTTGAGTATGCTTTTACAACCCCAACAATACGATCAAGTTTTTTTGGCGATACTCCAACACCTTCACAAACACCTGCGCTTGTTGGTGATGAACTTGTTACATATGGATACGTTCCATAGTTTATATCTAACATAGCTGCCTGTGCACCTTCAAATAATACAAACTTATCATCTTCAAGTGCTTTGTTTACAACTACCATTGCATTAATCATACGAGGAAGTAATTTTTCACGGACCATTTCAAATTGTGAAATCATTTCATCTAAATCAAATGGTTCTTTGTGAAACATTTCGGTAATCTCTAGATTTTTCATTTCTAGAGTGAATGCTAACTTTTTCTTAAACGACTCGAAATCTTTTAGATCTCCTACACGTAATCCAATACGTGTAAACTTATCAGCGTATGTAGGTCCAATACCACGTTTGGTTGTTCCTACCTTATTATCTTTTTTATATTCTTCTTGATATTTATCAAGTGCAATATGATACGGCATGATTAAGTGTGCTCGTTCACTGATGTAAATGTGGTCGCTACTAATTCCACCTTTTTCTAATAACTCAACTTCTTCTAGAAAAACAAAAGGATCAACAACAACTCCTGGACCAATAATACATTCTGCATTTTCATGTAATACTCCAGAAGGTAATAAGTGAAGAATA
This sequence comes from Breznakia blatticola, assembly GCF_004365815.1. Lineage (GTDB taxonomy): Bacteria > Bacillota_I > Bacilli_A > Erysipelotrichales > Erysipelotrichaceae > Breznakia > Breznakia blatticola. The sequence goes on along the minus strand of NZ_SODD01000042.1, from coordinate 19,737 downwards.
TGTTTCTTTCCTTCAACTACTACTGTATGTCCCGCATTATTTCCACCTTGGAAACGTACTACTAAGTCAACCTGACTTCCAAGTACATCTACGATTTTTCCTTTACCTTCGTCACCCCACTGGGTTCCAACAACAACATAGCCTGCCATTCATTTACCTGTATACATTACTATGTATACTTTTCCTTTCTCGATCGTACATGGGTATTATAATACAAAACTTTACAATAATGTATAACAATACTAAAAAAATTCCATGTAAGCGATAACAGTTTTTACATGTAAAAGCACCTACATTATCCTCAAATTTTAAACAAATCCTATCCTTATATATAATAGTGTCTACTTTTTATACATAAATACAAAAAGGGATACGAGATCCCTTATCATATATTATTTACTTTCGACAGTCTTACCTATTTTTATTTACGGTTATCGAATACGCAATCCTTTTGGATATTTATTCTTGATTTGTTTACCATCGCTTTTTCCAAATCCAACAGCATACCCTTTATACATCAATGCCACATACCCTCTTTCACAAGGTATCGACAATACATTCCCTTGCAGGAATGTAGATAACTGTTCTTCTGTTACGGTTATCTTATGTTGAAACTTATTTTGTAATGTTGCTGCCATAAAGAAGTGTTGGTGTGGTTCTAGACGTCCTTTTATTATTTCACCAACTTCAATCCCTTGCCGTAGTACATGTATATTTGCCAAGTCAATAAATGGTGACTTCTTAATATACACATGATTATTTCTTTGGTAACAGTAGAAATCGATATCTCCAATTTGATCCATCAAGAACGCTTTTACTTCTTTTGGTAACGGTATAGATTTGTACAAATGTAGTTTCTTTGTTTCCTGTGTTCCCTTTTTTCTTAATTTTGCAATAAAGTGACCTTCTCCACCATCCATTGGAAAGATACGTTTTACATATGCACCTTTCACTCGAGGTGTATCATATCCTTCACGACCAAATGATTCTTCTATTGCAAGTAATTCCATATCTGGATGTGCTTCTAAGAAGGCATCCACAACATGCTCATTTTCTTCTTTAGCATATGTACATGTAGAGTATACAAGCACACCGCCTTCTTTTACGCAAAGATAGGCATCTTCAAGAATATCTTTTTGTCGCTTCGCACATGCAAGTACATTTGCTTCACTCCACTCCTGAGATGCAATATCATGTTTTTTCATCATACCTTCACCACTGCAGGGAGCATCGACGATTACTTTATCAAATATCCCCATAAATTCTGCAGCTAATTGTTTGGTTGAAGCATTGGTTATAATACATTCACCAACACCCATCCGCTCAAGGTTGGACATCAGTATTGTTGCTCGTTTTCCTACATACTCATTGGAAACTATACATCCTGTATGTTGAAGTTTCGATGCAATTTGTGTACTTTTTCCTCCAGGAGCTGCACACATATCAAGAACCCAATCTCTTTTTTGTATATCTGCAATTTGCACAACCGACATTGCAGAAGGCTCTTGCATATAGAAGCAGCCCATCTTATGCAATGGGTGATTTCCACTAATATCTTCTAATGTAGAATATCCATCTTCATTAAACTTTGATGGTTCTAATTGAAATGTTTGTTCCAGCAAATCTTTACTATCTTTAAGCGTATTATTTCGTATTCCTTTATATAAGGGCTTTTCAAGAGAAGCTATGTAAGCTTCATATTCGTCGCCTAAATAGGTTTGCATTCGATCTAAAAAAGTCTTATTCATAACGGAAATAATATATCAAAAACAAAAAAACAGTGCAATATTTTTTTACACCAACTCTCCATCTCTTTTCATTATACTTGCATACCATAGATGTCCTCTATCTCTACTTTTAACCTTTACATTATGTTTTCTTTTCTTAACACAAAAAGAAAATCCTACTCAAGTTTTAAATTAAGTAGGATTTGTTAATTGAATTGTAATATTTAGATGAATGATAATTATAGACTATCAATTGCTAACAACAGATTTACAAGAGATGTTGAAACTTCTTCGATGATTTTATCATCAAGTAATTCTTTGTTATCTCGTTTTGTATGTGTATAGAAAACACCTTCATTATTGAAGCCTTCCACTATAACAGCTAAGGTAGGAATCCCTTGCATCGCAAATGGCATATGATCACCTGCATACCAAGGTTCTCCAATACATAATTGTTTTTCTTTAGAAACAACATCTGTAATCATTTTAGACTGACTATCGATATTAAACAGTGATATCTCACTTTTGCGTTTTTTAAAACAAGGAGTATCTATATTTAAAACGTAGGCTACTTTCTTGTCTTTCAATTGTCCTAGATGAGCTAATTCACCACCTGCGTGATACGCTTCTTCACTATTGTAAGGGACAAACTGGATGGTGTGAGAAGTTAAAATTCCATCTAATAACTCTAACATTCTTAATAACACAAGTGTACCACTTCCATTATCAATTGCTCCATCTGTATCATCTTTAGAATCCATGTGTGCACATACAACAATTAAATCCTCTTTATTTCCTTTTTTCGTTGCAACTAGTTGAGAAGATGTTGTAGGTAATCGTTGTGAGTTGATTGCAATTTCGATAAATTCATTTAAGTGAGATAAAAATAAAGATACCTTTGATTCTTCAATATATGCAGAAGGAATCTCAAAGTTTCCATCTTCAAATAATGGAAATGGATGCAATCCACAGTTTGATGCTTGTCCAGTAAACGCGAGAATTGCTTTTGGTTTTCTTGATTCAAAGATATCATTTATTTCTTTATGTTCATCAGGATAATAAAACGGATAGTCTTTTGCGGAAATCGGATTCTTTGCTAAGTCACCATAGACTAATACAATACAATCCTTCATATCGCAGTTTCTCAATTCTTCAATTGTAGATACACTACATAGTTTTCCGGTTGTGTGTACTCCTTTTGAAAATGGACTGGCAAGGATTTCTAGTTTCTCTCCATCTAGATTCACAAAAGAATACTCTTTCTTCCATATCATACAGTCAAAAGGAAAACTCTCTACAAAGTCGCTGGTTTTTTCCATTTGTTGTTTTATGTAGTGAACAACCTCATTATTTGCTTCACTACCACATGCTCTTTCCTTAATAATCGCCTCTATATGTTTTGTTAGTTGTGTCATAGACATACCTCCTGATACAACTATATCAATAGATTACAGGTTGGTGAGCAAGTGTAGGGTTTTTAATTTATCAACTGCTTCTTCTAATGAAGGAATCGAGTTAAAAAGTGAGTTTAGTTCAATTAACCAGCGATCTCCTGCAGAAAAAGCCTCTTCCTTAGAAAGATTTAATGAAGCATCATTCGTATCTAATGCATGAAGACATTGATAGATTGCATGCATACTAAAACCAACTTGACGAAGTAGATAAATAATTCTACAACGTTTCAATGCTTCTTCATTAAAGTAACGTTGCTGTGGATCCTCTAGAAGGGTTGTCTGAACTAGATCATTTCTCTCCCAATTACGAACAGTTTCTTTAGTTGTATCTAATATCGACGCAATTTCTTTACGTGTATAATAATGCGTTTCTTCTTCTATTGTTTGGTCGTTCAACCAATCTAGAAGAAGCTGATTTGCACGTTGTGCTTTCTGCAATTCTTCTAAGATAATAGAACGATATACCGCAAGTTTTTCATCAAGTAGTTCAACTTTCTGTGAACCACTTGCATAAATAATGTCAATTCCAGATTTGCGGATTCTTGAATTGGAGTAAGGAAACTCAAATATCTTTCGACAAATGAATAACTGCCAAAAATGGATTTCATCAAATTGACGATATCCATTTTTTAATCTTTTTGCTTTGCTGATGAAGTGTTGTCCCTCATACAAGCGAACTGTATTTGCATGAATCTGAAATTGCTTTGCTAGTTCATTTGTCTTATACGTTTTCATAAGTACAGTTATTATATCATGTAAATTTCTAGCAACATATTCTACTCCTATTTTTACACTATTTATGTAAACTCAATAATGATTGCACGAATACTATATATCTTCTCGATATATCACTTGTTTAAGACTTACTACATATGATAATAGTTTATAATTGGAAGATCCATTCAGCAAAGGTCCTTTACAAATTATCGGATTCATTAGATATCGTTTCTTAAAGGGTTCACCAAAACGATTATTGCTAAAATATGAGTAACTTCTTTGAAACATCTTATCTATGAACCGATCATTTTCATAAATAAATACTCTTGTTGTTTCATTATCAAACAAATGTTTATGTTCGTATACAACATCCCATATTTCTTCAACATACTCACCAACAAGACGCAGCACATACGCTACTACAAATGGATATTGTTGAAAATATTTTTTCTTTAGTAATTTTTTGAGATATTTCTCTCGCACAAATCCATTATGATGTCGACTCATAAGACAGTATGCAATCACTTTTTCATGCGTATTGGAGTGCTTTAGTTTTTTTACTTCATAGCCAATGCGATATGGAATATGATACTCAACTCCATTTACATAATACGAACTTGGATAACATGTTTTTATATTTGTATCCAAATCTATTTTCAAAACAGGATTTCGACGCAAGAAATTCTCCCACAAGAACTCATGAGATTCACTAAATATACAAATTTTATTTAATTGGTTTTGAGTCTTCATAACTTTAGTATAACAACAACCATGCAAAATACCTATACGTGTCATATAAAAAAGATCTACATTTTTTTGCAGATCTTATATACCTAAATTTGTTCAAAACTACTCTATCGTATGTTTTTACTTTTATTTTTTAATAACAACTAGCACATCATCTTGGAATGGATGTATTGCTAGAATCGTTTTTCCTTCTTTGATTTCATATGCTGTATTTGCAACAAATCGGTTCTCTAAATCAATGGTTTGCAGTTTGTACGCACTACAATCTAAATCTAAACGTACCTTTGTATTACAAGGAACATAGACAAGATATATTCCATTATTTGCTTTAGCTACGCGAATATCATTTGTGTCATTTAGCAAAAGATCTTGTCGTGCTTCTAGACTTTGTATATTTAAGTTTTCTAGCATTGTTTTAAGATACCCGTAATCCCAAGCACCTGGAAATGCCATCGCTTCTTCCCACGATTTTGGATCATCAAATCCTTCTCCAAGAAATTTAGCGAAACTCTTGTTCACTTTATGCCAGCTATAAATCCCTCCTGCTCCATATGTTATACCTGCACATGCACCAGATAGTACACTTACATATGCGGCACGACGCACATCATAACGTGTCCATCGTCCATACATTTGACGAGAATACCCCATTTCTTCGTAACATGGTTCAGAGTTAATTAATGGTTTGTCAGGATATGTTTGTTGCATAGTTTCACTTAAAGAATATGGCATGGATAAATCCTGTGCATTGTGACCACTTTGATAAAATAGGAAATCTAAATATGCATATAGATTTTCTGGAATATATGTATAACGTCCTTTGATATGTGTTGTATATAAGCACTTAGGAGCAAGTTTTTTCAATGTAGCTGCTGCTTTTACATAATACGATATCGTCTCATCGGTTTCAAAATCTGTATCTCCACTAATGACATACATTGGTTGAAACTCTGAGAATGTTTCATCAACCTTCGTAATGTATCCATCCAAACAATCAAATGGTAAAATATGGTCCTTCATAAAATTTGATGCCCATGTACCTGGTACATAATTACACCACAATACAACAAGTGCAAGTTCAAATCCTTGTGCTTTTGCCTTTTTACACATTTCTTTTGCGTGTTCAAAATATGCATCGTTGATTTGATATGGATCATGATCAACAAATGGTTCATATACCAAATCCGTTGCAGATGCATCCCATTGTGGAAGAATGTTTATTTGAATGGTATTAAATCCTTGTACTTTTCGTTTATACAAATAATAATCCCATTCATCATCTGTAATATTTGTAAATGCTGACCAGCATGTATCTGCTAAATAGAAGAAAGGTTTTTCATCTTTCAACAGTGTTTTTTTATTCTCTGAAATTGTTAACATATACTCCTCCTATGTATGTAATAAGACCGCTATTGCATGGTTCCATCGATCCATGTATTGCTTCCATAATGATATTTCCATTTTCGTTTCATATATTTTGTAAGTTTGCTTAGAAAAGATCGTTTCTTTATGATATATCTCCATTTTTATTCCTGCCATATACGCAACACCAATAGCGGATAGTTCTTCTTGGCTCGATACATAGACAGTGGCACGTGCCATATCACTTAAAAATTGCATGAGATATGGATTTTTACTTGGCCCACCATCCGTTTTTACTTCTAATGAATGCAACCCACTATCTTTAGCCATCGCGTGGAGAACATCACTTATTTGAAAAGCGATACTTTCTACAGTCGCTTTAATTAATTCATTTCTTTTTGTGGTACGACTCATCCCATAAAATAATGCACGAACATCTTCTTTCCAATATGGTGCAGATAATCCAGAAAAAGCGGGCACAAGAATCGTTTCATCATCTGGATTACTTCTTGCTATTGCTTCTATTGTATCATCTGGTTCATCTATAAGTTGTAAATCCTTTTGAAGCCAAGTAATTACTGCACCAGCATAATTAACATTTCCTTCAAAAACATATTCAAGTTTTCCATCAATTTTCCAAGCAAGTGATGTCGTTAGACCATTCGTGCTTTTTTTATAACTATCTCCAATATTCATCATAATTGATGAACCCGTACCTAGTGTTGTTTTTACTTGTCCTTGCGCATGACAACCTTGCCCATAAAGTGATGCGTGCGAGTCCCCCATAACTGCACATATTGGAATCGGCTTTTCTAGTAATCCGACGAAATCTGTATACCCAAAGCATGCATTACTATCACAAACTTCAGGCAATGCTTGCTTAGGAATTTCAAACAAATTACATAAGTAATTCGACCAAGTTCCTGTATGAATATCAAACAACTGTGTTCTTGATGCATTCGATGCATCCGTTTTATATACTTGTTGGTTGGTTAGTTTGTAAATTAACCAAGTGTCCATTGTACCAAAATAGTATGGTGCTTGTGGTTGCACATATTCAATTAACCAACGCATCTTACTTGCTGGAAAATACGGTGATAATACAAGACCTGTTATATCAAAGATATCGTCTTTATACGGTTCATATCGTTTGGCAATTTCACTTGCTCTTGAACATTGCCATACCACAGCATTTGCTAATGTATGACCATCTGCATCCCACATAACTGTTGTTTCTCTTTGATTACTAATCCCTACTGCTTGAATTGTATTTGCATCAATTTTGCTTTGTGCAATCACATCAGAAACTACACTTACAACATTATCAAAGATTTCATTTGGATCATGCGAAATATATCCATTTGCATCAATCAACTGTTGATGTGCTTTATCAACACGTTTTACAATATTTCCTTTATCATCAAAGAGTATAGCTTTCGTTCCTTGCGTACTTTGATCAATGCTTAGAATGTAACTCATAATGCATTTTGGACTGCTTTAACAATCCCATCTTCATCCAATCCGTAGTATGCAAACATTTCTTTATTTGTTCCTGAAATCAAATGTTCATCTGGTAAACATAATTGTATCATTCGTTTTGGTTGGTGCATAGATAATGCTTGAGCAACAAAACTACCAAGTCCTCCTTGAGGTGCATGTTCTTCAATACTGACCACAAGTTTTGCCTGTTTTGTTTGCTCGAATAACGTTTCTTGATCAAATGGTTTTAAACAATACATGTCAATGAGTCCAGTGGAAATACCTAATGCTTCCAACTGCTTTGCTGCTTTTTTGGCATATGGTACCATTTCTCCACATGCGATCAATACAACATCTGTCCCTTGTTGAATTACGTTTGCTTTATCAAATTGAAAATCAATCGTTTCATCATATACATCTTCGGTTGCTGAGCGACTTACACGAATATATGCTGGTTTATCATCTTCTAGTAATGCTTGCATAAGTTTTGTCGTTTGAAAGCGATCACTTGGACAATATACACGCATTCCAGTAAGTGCACACATCGCTGCAAAATCTTGGCATGAATGATGTGTCATCCCTAGTGCACCATAGCTGACTCCTCCACTAATACCAATAAGTGTGACATTTGTATTTGAATATGCAACATCAACTTTCACTTGCTCATAACTACGTGTACTAATAAAACTTGCTGGGGATGCTGCAAATACTTTTTTATTACAACTTGCTAGTCCTGCTGAAATACCAACAAGATTTTGTTCGGCAATGCCGACTTCTACGAATTGTTTTGGATATGTTGATGCAAAAGTTGCAAGTGATGCAGACCCTCGTGAATCAGAACACACCACGACAATATCCTTGTCATTTTTTGCTTGCTCCACCAATACATCGCAGATAGCTTGTCGATTTGTTATTGTACTCATGCTAGAACCTCCTCAATTTCACGAATGGCTTGTTTATACTGCTCTTCATTCATCACACCATGATGCCAACTTTTTTGATTTTCCATGTAAGAGACACCTTTGCCTTTTACTGTATGAGCGATCACTACTGTTGGTTTTTCCTTCATTTGCATCGCTTGTGTATACGCATCGACTAATTGCATACAATCATTTCCATCTGCTACTTCAATTACATGCCACCCAAAATCAGCAAATTTATTTGCTAGTGAAGCAGTGGACATCACTTCATCTGTAGTTCCACTAATCTGTAATCCATTTACATCGATTGTGGCACATAAATTATCTAGGTGATATTGACTAGCAGCCATCATTGCTTCATAGTTAGAACCTTCTGCCATTTCACCATCTCCAAGTACGACATATGTACGATATTCTTGATCATTCATTTTGGCAGCTAACGCCATACCAACACCAATAGATAAGCCATGACCCAGTGATCCTGAGTTAATTTCTACTCCATGCACTTCGGTATTAGGATGTCCAATAAACTTTGAATTATACTTTGAAAATGTTTGGATTGCTTCTTGTTTATCATAAAATCCACGTTCTCCTAATACTGCAAATAATGCATCTGCACAATGCCCTTTACTTAATAAGAAACGATCACGATTTGGATCTTCAAAATTCTTTGGATCAATATTCATAATTTCAAAATACAGTACAGTTAAAATGTCTACAACACTTAAGTCCCCTCCGACATGTCCTGCTTTTGATGCATACATCATTTCAATAATATCTTTTCGTAATTCGTAACTTTTTCTCTTTAATTCATTCATTTTATTCACCTCGTATATATGCCTTTACTTCTTCTTCATTCTCATCATATAGATCAACAGTAATTCCGATATACTTACATGCTTCATATAGTATTGGCACAATGTCTTTATGAATTCCTACACAATGATGAATATATGGTCCTTCCACGATTTTTGCTTCTAATCGCTTCCAATTTTCTACTTCTGCCCACACATAGGTTCCTTTTGTATATGGCCCTTCTACTCCTTTTGCTTTTCCTAGCAGTAAAGAGTATTCACTATTGTCACCATCAAAACGGCAAAGTGTCATGTCAGATTGTTTTGCTTGTGCTTCAACAGTTCCAGGATAAGAGAATGCTAGCGGATAACCAATCGTTGGTTTACATGCAGCGCATGAAATAGGCCAAGGTCCACAGTGTTGCAACAGAACAGCATTATCATTATCTGGATGACGAACGGTCCAATCAGCAAAGAAACTTCTTGCTTCATCCATGCCTGCTGCTTCAACCAATATTGATGTAATTGCTCCATGAATATCAGTTTCACAAACAACTGGTAATCCTTCTTCATTTAGCAAACTATTTGCTGCACATGGCATGATTCCAATTTCATCTTGTAATGCATTCCAACATTGAATTGCGATTGCACGACATCCATACGCTTTTGCTAGATTGCGCATTGCGACTTTCAAAGCTGCTACATTTTCCAATTGTTCATCTGTAATAGCGATATTGAAGTTCTCTTTACAATATGCAATGGTTTTTTCTACTTCCGTTTCTTCTTGTTTTACCAAGTTCATTTCTTTTGTTAGTTCTGGTAAAGGAATTGGTGCAAGTTGTACATTAAATTTTTCTAATAATTCTCCTTCATTACACATCGTTGACCAGAAATCAAATGGACGTGGTCCTATTTGTAAGATGCGCATATCTTTAGATGCTTTTACAACATTACACACCGCAATAAAATTCTTAATTCCTCTTTCGAATTCAGGATCATCTAAATCGCAATTACATAAGTATGTAAATGGTACTTGAAATCGACGTAATACTTTACCTGTAGCAAATAATCCACATAGACTATCACGAAGACGAATACCTTCTTCATTTGGTCTTTCATCTCTAGGACCCCATAATAAAACGGGAACGTCTAGTGCTTTAGCAAGTCGAGCAACTTCATATTCGGTTCCAAAATTTCCATGTGGCACAAATAAACCATCAATCTTTTCTTGTTTGAAATATGCTTCGATTTCTATTCGATCACGATCATCATGCAATAATCCATCACTACTAAATTCTTTAATATCGACAAATTCAATTTGTAGTTCTTCTAATTTCTTTCTTGTTAAATTTGCATATTGTTCTGCTGCTGGAGCTGAAAATATACTTCTTCTTGTAGGTGCAAAACCAAGTTTAATTTTCTTCATACGTGTGTTCTTCCTTCTTCTTTAATACCAAGCACCAGTCATTTGTATCTGGTTTGGTTGGTATGCTAAATGTATGATTCTCTATTTCTACATTTTCTTTCATTTCATATTCACCGCTTCTTGGGTTAAACCATTCCAAGATATACGCTCCATTACTAAGCCCTTCTAGATTTCCACTTTTTCGTGTAGATTCACTGTAGTATAGAACATAATGTGTGTGTTCTTTATTCATACTTACGGCAGGCAATTTTTTCCCAAATGGATTTTTGATGATTTCGCTTTCTTGTTTATATGGTGAAAGTAGCCAAAATTGTTGCTGCTCATAAAATTTCTTCATGTAGCCCATTTGATATCCTCCGATACCATCGATTGCTTCATACCATGTAATGTCATAGCGATTAAATAGCGACATCGTATTGGGTTGATTTTTTTCATATACACAATCCCAAATTCCTTGTGCCCCATATGTATATCCACAGCCACCTGCTTGGATACTTACATATGCAACACGTCGCATCATATCTGCACTACACAATCTTGGACCGTTTTCTTCAAGCGTCGAACAAAATTCATAAAAGCATTCACCTTCAATAAATGGCATATCTCTATGTTTACTTAGAAATTCATGATAGTCATCAATACTTACTACATAGTCTCCATGTCCTGCTTGATTAAGTGTAAAATCAAGCCATTCCTCATCTTGATAATATGAAGCAAAAGGACGTTCATTTGTATAATGTGCAGTTAGTGGATGGTGATATCCATCATACTTTTGTATTTCTTTAGCGACATATCGCCAATTTTCAATATAGAAAGGTTGTCTTTGTTTATCATATCCACCAACCTCACCAGCAAGTGTCCATATCATTGGTAAAGAACCATAACGTGCAATGATATAGCGTGCTAAGTGTTTATATGTATCCACATTGTTTTCAATTGACATAAACCATGCCAAACCTAATGCATTTACAATTCCATGATCTGCTAGGCAGTACATTCTACGATCCAATTCTTCTTGGTAGAATTGCACATTTGGAATATCTTTTTCTTGCCAATAGTTTTTTTCAAACCCCATCATTGCATCACTTCGCAAGTTGGTTTGATACACATTGTATCCTTGCTCTACTCGACGATTTACCATGCCTTTAAACATACTATTCATTTTCGGGTGATTGGATGTATCCCAAGATTCTTTATAGGCAAATTCCCAATGCGTATCACCTAACCAGAAAAAAGGGGTTCCATCTGCATATGTAAAATAGGTTTTCGTATCACTGACTTTCACAAACCCATGTTTGTAAATAGATAGATTTCCTTCATATGGTACACAGATTACTTCACCAGTGTATTGATGCAATCCACTATCTTCACTTGCTTGTAGCTGATATGTCCAAGTTCCTACCATTGTAGGTGCAAAGGCAATTTTGTATGTGTTTGCACCATCCCAATATGCTTCACGAACAATGGTTTCTTGATTAGGCCCAGTGAAAGTTGCTTGGATGATACAATCCAAAAATGGATTCGCATATTCCTTTTTGCTTTCAAAAGACAAAATAGTTGTTCGATATCTTTCTACTTTTTGCAAATTGGTAATCCTCTTTCTATTGCTAGATTTACCGCAAAGTTAATAAGTGCTTCTTCATCTTCTTTACAGATAAATCCTTTTGATACTTGTTCTTTTGTATGTTCTTTGCATAAAGCAGTATACTGTTTTGCATCTTGATATAACACTTCAAGCATGCTGGCAGGAAATGGTTGTTCGTATCCAAATAGTGGATTCGTTGTTGCTGTTGCATCTAAGAAACTTTTTCCTTTTTCAATTGTGCTAGCAATACCATATTGTCCAGTTGGATAATCTAGTAAACATGTACGTAATCCACCAATACTATTTCCAAAAGCATCTTTACGATTATTTCCTTGTTCATCCATTGCAATGTGCATACAACTTGCTGGTCCAACACCTTCACGAACCCAACGAAATAGATTCTTAAATCCTGCTGCAAATGCAAACTGTGATGGGTAGTTATTGCCATATGCATGTTTTGCATCATACTTAGGTAACATATCAATTCGTTTTAAATCTTCATCTTGTTTGTAGTAATCCACATAACTAAACATCGTGTCATGACTAGCACCAGCAATTTCATATTCACGATATAAGAAGTTTGGATGATCACTGTCCTGACGTTTCGTACGAAACGCATCAAACCAGCCATTTTCACTTTCTGTTTGAATAGATATAAAAGGTTGTTTTACCTTTTCTACACGTTTGAGTCGATAATCATATGCATATAATGATTCATATTGATTCACAGGAACAACCATTGAGCGCACTCCACCACCTGCAAGATAACCATCAAATACTTGCGAATCTTTTGCGACTTCTTTGCGATATGCAAAACTGTTTACATATCGAAATACATAACATGCAGATTTTGACCATCCAGTTAAGTACACATATGTATGTGGATACGTAGCAATAGGATTTTGTACATCATCACTTCTAAGCATCCAAGCAAGATTACTCAACATATCCCAAAACAAACCAGGTTCATATTCAATATTTACATCTGGAAGTAACCCACTTGCAAGTAGTTGTTCATTTGTAAATGGCAGTTCTACATCTTCTCGTGGATTTGGCCATTGTAGACTTTCATATCGTTTTTTATCAAATGCAACCATCTTGGCAATAGTATTCGGTTTACTAGTAATTCCAACATAGATATCTCCATCACGCATGAATTTCTCATGCGTTAAAATCCACATTCGATCAATTTCCATAAATGAGGTTGGATTTATGATTTCAATTACAACATTACCGCTTGCTTTCGTTACTTCTTTTGGTGCTCGAACGATGATACGATTTCGGTATGCAACATTTTCATATGCAACACGAACTTCACCTGTATTCCCTATACTTTCATATACATTCGCTAGACCGTCGATATAATATTCTTTTTCTACATACCCATATGCATCAAGATCTAGATATCGACTTGCACTTGCAAAAGGATAACTATCATTGGTGATGGGAATTTCTTTGATTTGTTTAATCATGTATTAACTCCTTTTTACTTAATTTTCACTTATACTCTTACATTTTGCTTAATTTACTTTATAATTGAATTACAACTAGGAGGATTCAAATGAAAGTAACAGCGAAACAAATTGCCGAGAAGATGGGGATATCTGCAGCTGCTGTCTCAATGGCACTTAATAATAAACCCGGCGTTAGTGTAGAGATGCGACATCAAATTATCGATGTAGCTACAGAAATGGGATATGATTTTACGCGAATCAATCAAAAGAACTTTCGCTCTAACACAATCGCATTTATTTTCTTTCATAAGAACTTTGTATTTGATACACCCTTTTTTACTGAACTTGCAACAAGTGTCGAACAAGTCATCAAGGAAAATGGGTATCAGCTTTTTGCTCTTCATATACACGATCTCGATGATATTCATGAAAAAATCAAATCCATTCAATCCTACAATTTTGAAGGTATCCTTCTGTTAGGAACAACCATGTCACGTGATGACTTTGAACCATTTCAGAAACTTGATATTCCTTTAGTGTTACTTGATTCTTACTTTCCAAATGTGAATGCAGATTGTGTAACCATCAATAACGTGGATAGTGCGGAAACCGCAACTGACTACTTAATTAAGAAGCGACATGAACAACCTGGATATTTACATTCCACACAGAATATCGTCAACTTTAGTGAGCGTACTCTCGGCTTCTTTAATGCCGTTCGCAAGAATTCTATGCCAACATCAAAATCGATTATTCATCATCTATCTCCATCTCTTGATGGAGCGTATGCAGACATGTTAGAAATTTTGAATCATAACGAACCCATTGCCACATGCTATTTTGCAGATAATGATGAAATTGCGATTGGTGCAATGCGTGCTTTAAAGGAAAAAGGATATCGAGTACCAGAAGATGTATCTATCATCGGTTTTGATAACATTCCTTATGCAACGTATGTAGATCCACCGCTTACCACAATTCATGTTCCAAAATCATACATGGGTGTTGTTGCTGCGAAACGTCTATTGAGTTCTATTCGTGACCATGACAACATGCATGTAAAAATTGAAATCAATACGGAACTTATACTTCGCAATTCGATATAAATAAAGGTTCAAGTAACATCTTGAACCTTTTTTCTATCCATAGGTAATTACATTACTTCTTTTTGAACAGTTTGAATCCTTCTCCATTGCTATCATCATTGAAGCCAATAACAACTCCAACAACTAAAGCAACCACAAATGCGACACCACATGCAATACACGCATTCACAAAGTTTGATCCAGGTCCTCCTGCATATTGAAGAACAGTTAGTACGTTGGCTGCTCCAAGTGTATAAACTGCAACACCTAGTAGGCCACCAACAAGGCCACCAACAAATCCACCAATAACTTGTACAATCATTGCACGTTTATTACGAAGTAGTACTCCAAATAGGGTTGGCTCTGAAATTCCACCAACAAGTAGAGTAATCATATTTGCTGCAGCCATTTGTTTTTCTTCATTTTTTGTACGAATAAAGTATGCAACAATCATTCCCATTAATGCATAGTTTGCAATATTTGACCCCGCAAGTACGATTGGATCATATCCTAAGGTAGCAATATTAATAAATGCAATTTGAATTGCTGCAATATGCATACCTGTTGCCACCATGAACATCCAGAATGCTCCAATAAATGCAATCGCAAATGGTCCAGCAACATCGTATAGAGTATTTACAATAATAGCGATTCCTTCACCAATCCAGTTTCCAATAGGTGCTAGTCCACAGTACATAAGTGGTACCATAATCACAACCGCAACAAATGGAACTCCAATAACCTTAATCGCACTAGGCATAATTTTGTTTAAGAATCTCCAAACGTATTTCAACGCCCAAACAGATAATAAAATTGGAATTAATGATTGTGTGTAGTTATTTAATTGCATTGGAATAAATCCATATACATTAAATGGTTCACCAGCTGCTACAATATTTATAAAGTTAGGGTCAACAAGCAATGCTCCTAAAAGCAACGCAATTGGAATACTTGTATTTAACTTTTTCGCAGCACCCCATGCAGCAAATATTGGCATAAAGTAAAAACCTGCGTTTCCTACTAAATAAAGCATTTGCATGAATTGTGATTCATTAGGCATTACATTCATTAAATCTGGTCCTAAGATTGCATAGAACATTTTGAAGAATCCAGCACCCATCATAATTGGAATGATTTGTGCTACAGATCCTGATACATAATCTAATACTTTAGATGGAACTGCTTTTAAACTAAATGGTTCTGAATCTAAATTTTCATCAATTGCATCTGCTGCACTGATTCCTGCTAACTTACAAAATTCTGGATACACATCAGAGACATGTTGCCCAATAATAATTTGGAACTGATCTCCTGAAAACTGAGCCCCTACAGTTCCTTTAATTTTTCTAACTTCTTCTACATTCACTTTTGAACGATCTTTTACATTTAATCGCAATCTAGTCATACAGTGTACTGCACCTGATACGTTATCTTTTCCACCGACATTTTCTAGAATTTGATTACAAAGTTCTGTATATTTTGCCATAATATTTTTCCTCTCTCTTATATACTCTCTTTTTTCTATATGCTAACAGAATGGAGTTGCGCGCATATCATTCTGTATAAGCTAAAATAAAAACCTGATACACAAAGACAAAACAAAAACAGTTCTGTCTATGTACATCAGGTAAAGCCCTCTTAAGGTTACAATCCTTCTTTTGCACAAAGTCGATTGATATGCATGATCAAATATAGAAGTTCCTCTTTACTTGGTTCTATATGTAGTTCATTCATAATATAGTTTTTAATTTTCCCAACAGTTCCCGCTAATTCAGGATACTGTTGAAACACTTGTTCATACATTGCAACATTTGCAGAACTTGCCTTATCTAAGTTCTTTGAACGTTTTAACAAGTATTTTAAGTGTGTCACAAAGCGCGAATAACTAAAGTCGCTTCGATCTACAATCAGATTCATTTCACTTTCGATGATATTTGTAACATCTTCAACAAAATATTCAATTTCATCTTTTTCTGTTGTGGTTTTCTTTGATTGCATCGCATTAATAAAATGTAATGCAATTCCACCCGCTTCACTTTCTGGCAATTTTACGGACATTGTTTTTTCAATGTGTTTAATTGCCCATCTTCCTAGTAAGATTTCATTATCATATAAATGTTGAATCTCATTTACCATAGGGTTACTTATCACAAGCCCCTTTTTAGCATTTTCAACTGCAAAATGTATATGATCACACAACGTGAAGAAGAAACTCTTATTAAAATCAACTTGTAGATATGCTCTACCTTTCTTAACAATTTCCGTCGTAACTTCCATAATCTCAGCAGGCAATTCATCAAGTAAAGCGATATAGTGTGAATCTAAGTTGTAGTATGTTTGATCAATCTTATCTAATGAAACCTCATATGGAGCTTTTTGAAAGCCGATTCCTTTTCCAAACGCAATAACTTCATGATTGTTGTCATCAACGCAGACAGCGACATTGTTATTGATATTTCGAATCACTTTCATGCTTTCTACTCCTACACCTTTTCCATTCTTTTCATGACCACACCCTTATAATAATGAATTATGAAAGCGTTGTCAACTTAATTTAAGTTAATTTTACTTAATTTTCATATTAAATTAGGTGATATTTAAGTAATTAAGTTCAACGTGCTTAATCTATGATAAATATGCTAGAAAATGCACGTGATTCATTTCAAATTACATCTGATGATGATTATATATCCATTGTTTCTGTATTTATTGAGCAATCAAGTTTTGTCTAATAAGTACTTCTTCAGCAGGCCCATCTTTTTTTGGACTCATGTAAACATTTCTTTATTAACACCACTACATACTTGTTTGTATAATTATATTTTCTCTTTTCTAAACTTTACTAATGTATAAATATCATTAAGAACAGTGTCATTCCCAACTTCAAAAACAACAGATAAATACTGCATTGATTTTCCATGTGGTTTTGTGTTTTTGATCAGTGATTTTGTATCTTCACTAAGAGGCAATCGCATTAAATCATCTCTAGTTTTTTCAGCAAAGAAAAATGACACTTTAAATAACCCTTCCCATATAGATAGCCAAAAGATAGGTTTCACTTTATTTGTTCCTCGTTTTGTTATCCATTTGTACTCACCTTTAGAAAGCCAAGCTTTACCATCATTATAAAATCGCCAATCCATAAGAAATACGCTTTGCTCTTTTAAATCGTCAATAAACTTTTTATATGCATTGTTTGCTTCTCCTAAACCATCAGCAATTAATTCATCAGTTGGTTTTATATTCGGATCACGCAATAATTGTTGGATTACTTTTTCCATACAATCTCCCTTCATGACTCAACGCCTAACTAAATCTATTATAACATTATCTCTAACTCCCTATATAAATATCCATCTCTTTTTGAACTGTCGCATTTTTTGCGACTTATGAAGTTTCATTTGCAATTTCTTCCAGATATCTTCCTATTACCTTCTGTCAAACTAACTAAAATAATTTTGCAGTTCCTTTTTAATCCAACAGCTCACTAGAAATTATATTTTCAATATGTAGTCCAATTTGTTTATATTTGTTTTAAATAAGATGCTCATTTAAAATTGTGTCAGCCTAACGGATTGTCTATTGCAATGTACACTGACATTTACTTCGAAATCACAGTCTTTAAAACTACAATTTAATGTTTTTCACTTCAACACATCTTTTTTTTAATTTAATTAAGTAACATTCTATTACCACAAACTCATACTTGATTATCCAAACCATCATACAAATACATCATATGACGTTTGGTCAATAAATCAATATGTTATTTTATTTGATAACTTAATGTTACTAGAACAAAAAGAAATATTAAGAAAAAAATGATATCTAGTTTTTAAATAAAAAAATAGAGCGATATCTAATGATATCCCTCCGCAAAACGTAATTGTTTTTCTACTTGCATGAATTTTACTTTATGTAAAACAGAATGTCAAACACTTTAATTAAATATTCAAAAGTTGCACGAATTCCTCAATTATTTTTGAAAAGTCCGCTTTTGTCTTATTTTAATTCAAAGGTCCGTTTTTTATGTAGTTATATATTATTTCTATCATTTCATACTATTAATCAAGTATAATACTCTAGGTTTATTCTTCCTTTATTTCTTTGAAAGGAAGCCTATACCATGACTAATAAATACAAACACTTATCAGACAAAGAACGTTTGTCTATCGAAACACTACTTAACGAAGATGCAAAGCTAATCGATATCGCTAATTCGATTGCTAAAGATCCTCGAGGCATTAAAAACGAAATCTATAAACATATAATCTTGGATGTAAGAAAGAATGCTAAAAATCCCTATGGTAACCAACTCCGTTGTAAGACCATACATTTATGCACTGATTGTCAAAATGGATTTTGTAGATTTTGCTCATACCATAAATGCAGTGACTTCTGCACTATTTTTTGTGAAACACCTACATGCAAAAGAACCACACGTTTTCCTTATGTGTGTAATGCCTGTTCAGATAGAAAAGAATGTAAATCTCCGAAATTTTTCTATAATCATCACTTAGCTCACCAAGATTATAAAGAAACTATATCTATTTCTAAAATAGGATTAAAGTATGATCAAGTCAGTTTGCTAAAACTCAATGAGATTGTATCTGAAGGTGTGAGAAATGGATTATCTTTAGAAGTTATAATCGCAAATAAAAAAGGTATTGATATAAGTATGGCTACAAGAAGCCAGCTTAATTAATATCTTTTTATTTAGATTTTTAATTTCTCACACTCAAATCATATGCGATAACATTCCATACAAATCTCTTTGCTTTTATTCTGCTTGCAAAGTTCGTTAAGACCAACACAATTACTAAAAAAGATAAAAAATAGCAATTGAAATCAAGCAGAGAAATTGCCCATCCTACAATATAAAGAGTAATTAGTGTAAATTGTAAAATTAACTTGAAGAAAAAACGGAAAACCAAGTGATAAAAAATCGGAATTGCAATTGATGAATTTTCGGAATTATAACTTGAAG
>NZ_SODD01000041.1 GCF_004365815.1 Breznakia blatticola | reverse complement strand
TTACCATCACAAGAAATGCTTTAAAGACACATAAATTATTCAGTACTTATCAGTGATTTATCGAGACTTGGTATGCACTGGTTGAATTAAGCCTTTTTTAATTCTCATATTCCCTCCTTAACTTGATAATGATAACATTATACATATTCAAAAAAAAGTATAATGCTGTTATTTTTTTATATTATCATAGATTTTATTAATAATATTAAAATCTATATTTTCATCAAATTTTCTAGCAAATAAACACTGACTATTAATTAGCAAATCATAATCCTCTGTTCGAAAAATATATGGATTTCCTCTATTCCAATCTATATATCTTCCATGCGATTTGCCATTAAAGTCTTCATCAAAAGTTACGTCAACATTTCCAAATGTCAACAATATAGTCTGAATGAATAATTCATCTGCACACAATGTATGTTTGAAATTTTCTTCAACAAAGCACTGTTTTTCGATAACTAGCTTATAATCATCCTTATATAAGCTAAACCAGTTTGCACCAAAACCGATTGATATATTTTTCTTTTTTGTACGATCAACACCGAAAATAGTCTGTAGCGGCATAAATATGTGTTGAAATAAATTAGCACAAAATTTGGGTAACACTTTATTTGACTTGACATATTTTTGAAAGAACTTATAACGCTTTAGTCTATAGTAAGCACTAGTTTTCTCTGCATATGACCTTGATACAAATTGAATTAAGCTTTTGCCACTCAATTGATTAAAAAAACTGTGTATCTCATCTTGTGTTTTTATTGGCAAATCAGTTCCTGAGAGAAGATGATAATATTCATAATCTCCGTTCGCAGCGCGAAGTAGATTATACTCACACTGTATTTGTGAATAATCTCCCCAATATACAGGAATTCTATCAATGAATTGTACTTTTGACCTTTTTGCAATACCGGCATATTCAGAGGAGTCAAAACACTCAATTTTTGCATCAATATGAATAAAGATATCGTTTCTTTCATCATCTAAAATAGAAATTAATCTTTTTAATATAGAGAAATTGTTATGTGCCATGATTAAGTATGCATGTCTTCTCATTTTTACCTCACTTTATAAACTATATAGGAATCATTCTCATATATTATATCTGATATTAAAGTAACTCTCTCCTTAATTATTGAATTGTTTCTTGTAATCAATAAAGAAACTCCAGAATTATGAATTGCGTTTTTACTATCAATAAATTTTTCAGTTGGTAACTCTTCTTCTGAATGCAGAAACTGATCAATCACTTCAATACCTTGATCAGTTTCTGCGTATCGTGAAACCCGAGCCTTCACTTTTTGATTAAACATTCGTGGTTGTATATAATCACTCCATATCAACGTGTCGCAGTCAAATTTTTCTATTGCTAGAAAAGAACCAACAGCTAACTCATCATCATCTTCTCTTAAAATATAATTATAACTATTTGAGAATTCGACATTGAAATTTACTCCTTGAAGAAAAACAAGTAAATAGTAACACATTAACGAAGATATAAATATACTGTATACAATTTGTGCATTTTTATTTTTAAAGTAATGCACATAAATATATTTAAAAATAAAAGCAATGACTAATGGATTTTTTGTTATGTAAAACAATCTATAATAGACTTGATCACTTGTAAAGTAATTTGAAATAAATGGACAAACTAGCGGATTAAAAAAAGTAATCACATATACTACAAACATTAATAAAAGTGGTTCTATAGTTCTTTTCTTCTTCATTATTTCATACATAATAAAAATGGAAATACTAATATTAAATAGCAAATATATATAACCTAACCGATACAATGACCATGTATATTTCATACCAAGAATAGGAGTAATTAAAACTATTAGTATTGGAATTGCTATTACAAAATACATTCCATATTTATTAAAAAATAGATCAATTTTAGTCGACAAAAACTTGCTTGCAATATAGAAAAAAAGAACCACTAAAAGAATAAGATATGGTTTTTCCACAAATAATGAAAGATATATCAATGATGGAATAAGCATTATATAATAATCTATAAAACGTACATTTCTCCTGAATATGCTGCATGTAAAAAAGGAATACATTAAAAATGCAGTTAAGAATAACGCTGATGAGAACAGTGATATTATTGCTCCATTTATTATTGCAATAATTATTGCCTTTCTTTGTGTTGGAACTTTTACATAATCATTTATTGAAAACACCATTAAAGGAAAAAATGTAGTGAATGATGCAAAAGAACCCCAATAAATGTGTGACCATTCTAAGAAACCAACCAAGTAAATTGATAGTAATTGGATAATAATATTAATAGAACGTTTTTTTATCTTCAATATATTCGGTATTTCGGACAATACAATTGAAGAAAAAAGAATCATTAACAAAGAGAAAGTGGAACGGAATGAAACAAAAATTGCATTTACAGAAGTATCAAATAAACTTTGAATCTTATATATACATGTTGCCAATAGATAGTATCCTTGATAACTCCATATACTCCCAATATCTAAATTCCACCCAGTTCTTGGATCTATTGAATTTATTCTTGATGCATCAACGTTGTCCATGATTAATGGCATATAAAACCAATCATCACCAGCTTCATTTATTGGCAAAATTTTCACAAAAAAGAATACTAAGAAAAACAAGAAGTAAAATTCCCATCTTTTAAAGATTTTAAAGTCATCTTTCGAAAAAAATCGTACACCAATAACAAATGAAACAATAAAGACTATCATCGTCCAAATGTAAACAAAGTTAATAGATACCTGAAAATACTGCATAGGATAATATCCCAATTGTAGTGTGGAAATGAACAGGCAAAACCCTAATAACGAACGGAACGGATATATCTTACTTTCCTTTTTTAGAATTAATTTACCTAATCCATTAGAGATAAAGAACATTAACAATGCATAAATAATAAAAAATAGTTCCATTATTTTTTCCTCCGAAAAACTAGCATAACGATTAAAAACAGATGTTTTCTTAATAAGAATAAGTATATCCTTTTCATAAATCTAGTATCTTTTACATATTTATTTCGATACCACCTTGGGTATTTTATGCTAACTTCATTTAAGTACTCATATACTTCTTGTTTAGCTTTGATTCCTTTTGCTTTTATAAGTTTAATACATAAATCCACAAGAATTCCATTAACGAATAGATACTCAATTTCTTGACTATAACCATTTCTTACAAAACTAGGTTCCATCATCATTGTGGCGTAATAAATATCATATATTTTGTCACTTAAAGTATTCGTTGTAGAATTTTCAACACAATTATAATAATAACCAGCTTTCTCAATTTTCACAATCTTGTTCGCATTCAAAATTGATTCAGACATGGCTACCATATCTTCAAAAAAAATATTCTCAGGATAATTAATGAAAACACTTCTTTTAATTGCTTTATTAACAGAATGAAATTCCATTAACAATACTTCCTGAAATTGACCTTTTAGATATATTTTATATTTTCCTTTTGAAACATATTTTTTTTTATCTTGAGTGACACGATAAAAATCCGAAATACATATATCTGAGTTAGTTTCTTTCAATGCTGTCATATGCATTTCTATAAAATCATCACTCACATAATCATCTGCATCTACAAACATTAGATAAGTACTATTTGAGTTATTCACAGCTAAATTTCGTGCATGTCCTGGTCCATTGTTTTCACTCAAAATCACACGTATCATGCCATTATATTTCATTAATATTTGTGCACTATTATCTGTTGATCCGTCATCAACGCAAATTATTTCATATGAATATTGTGTTTTTTGATTTAATAATGAATCAACACATCTAGCAATGTATAATTCAGCATTGTAAACCGGAATAATTACAGATACATCATTCATAGTTGGTCTCCTCAGTACACAATTGATCAAATTTCTCAATTATCGAATTATTATACGTAGACAAATCATCATAGCGTTTTATTGCATTTTTAGACGCATTAAGTAAGGAATTAATTAAATCCACTTGTCCAGAGATGTTATCGACGTATTGTTCTAAATGCTTTGGAATAAAAACATCAAGACCAAGACTTTTTGCTTCTAACAATACCATTCCTTGACCTTCATATCTTGATGTTAATATAAATCCATCCATATTATTCATTAAACTAAATGGATTTTTCAAATATCCAGTAAATGTAACAAAATTATTAAGTTTTAATTTTTGTACTTCTTCAATCAATTTTTTCTTATCGTCACCATCTCCGACAATATATAAGTGTATATCCTTTCTTTTCTCAACAACTTTTCCAAACAGTTCAACTAAAATATCTAGTCCTTTTTGATGTGATATCCGCCCAACTGTGATTAAATTGTATTTATTATTATCAACTTCTATTGAATTAACTTGATTCTTATATTGAAAAATTTCATCTGTATTAATTATATTAGGTAATACGTGTACTTTTTTTTCCTCAATTCCTGTTACTTCCACAAAGCTTTTTTTTGCTCCCTTGGAAACAATACAGATATTATCAAAAAAGTAAAACTTCGATTTCATCATCAGCCATAAATATCGATATCTTGCCTCATTCTTTTGTTTAATTTTTACATCATTATGACACCAAATAATATGCCTATTCGCATTACAAAGCAATGCAAATGCAGCACATTCATTTTGATATGAATTAAAATCAATCGCAACATCATAGATTGTGTCATTTAATTTATGCGCAAATCGTTTCGCTATTCTAAAAGGCAAAATTTTCATCCAACTTGGAAAGGAATGTATATAATTAACTGTAACAAATTTTGGTAAACTAGTTTCATAAAAATCTTCTTTCGAAAACAAAAACAAATCAATATCATATTTCTTTTCATCAATAGCATTTAATAAATTAATCAATGATTTTTGAATTCCACCAACTCCGAGATCATACTGGAATATTGCTACCTTACATTTGCTCATTATCTACTCCTATATTCATGCACACCATTCATATAATTTCTGTAAAACTCCTTTATTTTCATTGTTTTTTTATACTCTTTATGCTTTACCAATATAAAATACAATAGAAATAAAACATGTTTCTTACCTAATAAAGCAGTTGAAAGTGCACCTTTTGACTTTACTAAATCAGCACTCCATAGTTCTCCAGTTGTATCCTCGTGTGGATGAGAACACAATGTAATTGGAACATGAATAATAGTTACACCTTTTTTTCGACAATCATTCAGAAAAAGATTTTCTTCACCACTTTTAAAACTTGCTCCTAAACCAAAGCTCTCATTAAAATGAATATCTAAATTTCTTATTACTGATGGTTTTATACTTATTTGACAGGATGCTACACTCATTAACGACCAAAAAGTATGTGTAAACTCTTTGTCCCAGCCTTTTGTATCATCTCCTATTTTTAGATTGAATGTAATAATACCAGCCTCAGGATGCTTTTCATATGCGTTACATAAAATCGTTTTATATTCTGCAATAAATGTAATATCATCATCAGTAATTATCCCAACATCACCTTTTGCATTTTTAAGCAGTATGTTTCTTGATCTTGATAATCCTTTTTCGGTATAGGAAAAGAATCTACATTCATCCTCTATCACGTGAGAATCTGAGTCAGCGAGTTGATTCACAACTAACAGGGGAGTCGAAATATTTTTCTCCTTTAGCTTCAATTCATTTATAGATGAACGTTTCATTGTCGACATGAGTACTTCAATATTCATAAATTCTCCTATTTATCTAATTTCTTTAACACTTTTTGTAATGTTTTATTTACTAGAAATGGTTTTAAAATTACGCTGCTTACTTTATACATGAATAAGTTTGTTAAAAGAAAACTTGCTCCTTTAAAAGGAATACTTTTTTTATAGTAAACGTTATTTTTATAATTACTTGTCTTCAAGAAATTCGTCAACTGCATATATGCAATTTTTCTGTCGTTCTTATTTAGTAATATTGAGCGCATCAAACGAAACAACAAATGTTGTGTTTGAATATATACTTTTTGTTCATCATAGCGCTTTCTGAACTCATTATCGAAGATTAAATCCATCACTTTGAAAGTTTCAAGAATCCCTAAAGAATTCTTTAGTGTAACTTCGTATGATAATCCGTTTTCAGTTACTAAGTACTGATATATTTCTTTGTCTAAATATGATATTTTAGTTGAATTAGCAACACAACATAAAGATATAAGCATATCTTCACCAATTGAAGAAAAAGCAAAATATTCTTTTTTAAGCATATTTCTCTTAATCAATTTATTCCAAAGTGGCATCTTTACAAAAAATGTCTTTTCAGGATCAAATATACTCGAAGAATCATTTATTGAATAATTAATTCCTTTACATCGTTTAGTAATTTCTCCTGTTTCGTCAATTTCAACATAATCTGCAATAACTATATCACTATGATTTTCAATTGCATTTCTATACAAGTTTTCTATTGTATGTGGATAAATTCGGTCATCGCTATCAAAAAAGTATACATATTCACCAATCGCAGATTCAAATCCTTTCAATCTTGCATAGTTTGGACCTTGCTTACTTTCAAAAAGAATTCTAAAACGCGAATCATCTTTGATTAACTCTTTTAAACGTTTTTCTGTATTATCTTTAGAATTATTGTTAACTAAAATAGCCTCAAAATCTTTGTGTGTTTGATTTTTGATATTATTAACTAATTGTTCAACATAACGTTCTGCATTATACACAGGTACAATAATACTAATCATATTTATCCTTCTTATTAATTACTTTATTAACTCCGTCATCATTTGACATTCTGATTTGATTAATATTGTATTTATGCATAAATACTTGGACAAAATCCCTACCACGGAAACTATTGTATTTTTTCATTCGCTTTGGCATATGTCTTACACTTAGTTGATTTGTTGTGTATACTTTAAATCCTTTTTTCTTGGCTTCAAAAAAGAATGGCGTATGCTCTTGAAGCTTAAGATCATTATCCCATAAGTTCTCGTTTCGTACCTTATCTGTCTTTGCTATAAAGAAATTATGCACAATATCAGTTTTTTCATATTTAGGAAATCGATGTAATTCATACTTTGTAGTAAGTATCTTCGTATTTTCATCAAAATCAATAGTTCCAATGTAATTTGTAGTCAGTTCATAACGAAGTATTTTTTGTGCGAATACAATAAGATTGTCATACCAATGATTGATAATCTTATAATTTCTGAACAAACCACCTAGTATATCGATATCATTTTTCATAAAAACGTTCAAGCACTCAACTATTTTAGTTCTATTGTCAAAAACAAAATCATCATCTAATAATAAGAAATAAGGTGTATCGACTTTTTCCAATAAAAAGTTTCTACCAAATGATAGTCCACTATCTTTCGGTAGCTCATAAACTTTTATTTGTTTATTTTTATATTTACCTTCAATCTCATCTTTGCATGACACTTCACTATCATCACCAATCAAGACAATTGCTTCAGGATAGTATTTATATATTGATTTTACTAGTTTTCGTATACAATCTGGTCGTTCAAATGTTTTTATTATCATTGTAATATTGCTTAAACTCATACTATACACTCTCCTTATTTCTTAATATTATGTAATCATCATTTTCCCAAACTATTAAAAAATCATCTTGTAAACTTTCTTTAAATACACTATTTTTTGGAGCTTTTGTAACTATATAATCAACACCATAATTTTTAACAATATTCTTTATAGAACAAACGCAATTTGGCTTTATTTGCTCTTCATTTAATTCCATCAAATTGCATTTATTTACAACTGAGTTCAAACTATACAAACCTTCACTTTCGAAATAGTCATTAATTATTGTTTTATCTGTGATAACATCTCGGTTCCCGAAGTAATTCATATATTCCTTGCTGTTCATTACAGTAACCTTGCTCTCACCTCTTCGATCTAGCAATTTCACATTGAATGCACTTTCTGTGAAAAAGTAGCGTTCCTTATAATCTTTACCATTATCTAGATTAAGTTCATATATTTTATCCTCGAGCTCTACGATTCTATTCGGAACTTTGTATAAGAAATTATAATTTGTATAACTTTTTGGCATAATATTTATTCCATATGTACATATTGAAGTAATCAAACATATCGTTAAACTATAAAATGTAAAGCGTAAAACACTTTGTAAACTAACTGAAATCTTATACTTAGTCCACACATAATCGATAAAGTAATCAAAAAAGTACTTAACTCCCAAAATAGCATAATACGTATTAAAAAACAGTACAATCCTTTGACTCAGTCCAAAAGTAAGTAAATTCACACCATTAGCAACTAGCGGATTATTAAACAATAATAAGTATACTACATATGAAACAAAGGCATATGATTTTCTTCTTTTGATAAATCCGTAAATCAACAAAAATAACATTCCTCCATACTTTGGAATAGAATGAGAGAAAGTAATCATTATTGTAGTAATTTTTAAATCGCCATCTCCTATCATATAGTTTATCGAAGACCCTAAACCTTTTTTATAGTCATACATTGAATCATTGTTCTTTACCTTCAGCGAATGAATACCCAAACAATCTTCAATTATATCTCCTGATTCATTTTCTGGAATTGATTCATTTTTACTGATAGCTGTTGATTGCATAAAGTTGTTAGAAATAAGATTTTGAATTGGTAATTTATCAGGGATTAAAAAGACAGTAAATACTATAATTCCTAAAAATAAGCTTCCATATCTAACGATAGTATCAAACGGCTTCCATAGAAATAAAAGACTAAAGCAAATCAAGATAGCAATTGCCGCAACTAGTACAAAAGGATTCTTCAGTGATTCATACACATACAAGAAACCGAGTACCAACACCGGAATTGTTAAATAGTATAAATATTTATAAGGAATTCTATCTTTTATGCATGCATTTGTAATTAACAGCACCAAAACAAAAGGCAAAATGGTAAATAATGATGTTGATGTGAATGAAATACATGCAATAATTGTAATGATTAAATATGGAAGAATGTCATAATTCTTCTTAAATAAACGAAAAGTAAATCTAAACACATATATTGAAACAACAAACGTTGTTAAGTGCAACGCATTGAATGGAGCGCGAAACATGCTCAATATCAGTGACAAATAAAACACACTTATTATATTATTTACCACTTTGTTCTTCGAAATTCGGCATACAGTGAATGCTGTATTAAAGAACAATATGAAGTTCATAAACGTAAAAGACCAAACTAGAACCAAGTATGCGTGTTTGAGTTGAAAAAGCACTCCATAAAAACTAGCTAAATAGTAGTATGACATATATTTGTAGAAATTTTGCAAATTGGACAATCCCGTATACGGATCCACTACAGATATAGCATGTGAATTTGACGCATTGTTTGTCAAACTACTATAAAATATCGAATCATAAGTTTCAATCAAACCGAAATCTAGCACAAATCCGTAAAAACCAAGTAACACAACTGAACAACTTAGTATAACTATGTCAATTTTATCGAATCGAAATAAAACTTTTTTTTGTATAGTTTTATAAATTGCAAGGATTAAAATACACAAATACAAAAGTCCCAACACAAAGAGATATTGTGTTGAGAGTTTAAAAATCATTACTGGTAATGTAATAACAAAAAAACAAGCTAAATTAGCTAAATATCCAACTCCTAAAACACTTGAAAATGGATTCTTCCATTTCATATTTAAAAGTTCACCAAACGCTTTCGATGAAAAAAATAGTATAACTGTTATTAACGTTAATTTTATTACTTCAAACATTATTCTTTTCCTTTTAATTTTTCTTTCTCAAGCTCATAAGCATATATGCTGCATTTTTGAGCAAGTTGTTTATTCTTTTCTTCTAACAAAGAAATTTTATTAACCTGTGAGAATACAATAATGTAAATGAAGAAAATAAACACAACAATTATAAAATTACTAGTTGATTGAAAACCTAATAGTGTTGCAAGACTCATTGCAAGTTTTGGGAAAATGCTCATAATAAGTAATCCCACACTCCATAGAATCCAAATGATTGAATCATTAATATTTGTTTTATGTTTTCGTATTTGTCCTAAAATGTATACAAATGTAAATAAACTAGTTGTAACGAAAACTATCTGTAAATCTGATGGTATCATATTCTTACCTCTATTTCACTTTTCTAAATGGTTGAATTAATAATATAGAAATCATAATTCTACTCATATAACTAATTGTATGAGATATATTGAAGATAGACTCTCCAAACTCTCTATCAGTCATTTCTACTTGAACTTCTTTCACCTTTCTATTTTTACGTAACATATACACAAGTGTATCTGGTTCAGGTGGGTTATTCATATCAGTGGCATAGTCTATCATAGTTGTTCTATTATATGCTCTCATTCCACTGGTAGGATCATTAATTCTCTTTCTAGTTACAAGAAATATTGCCATAGATATAAGTCGACTTCCTAACATTCGACTTGTCATTGGTTTTTTCTCTGTAACGAAGCGTGATCCAATTGCGATATCATTTCCATTTTCAATTTCTTCAACGAGAGTTTTTACATATTCTGCTGAATGTTGACCGTCTCCATCAAACTGGATTGCTACATCATATCCTGAATCAAGAGCGTATTTAAAACCTGTTTGAACTGCTCCCCACAATCCTAAGTTGATAAACCCATTAATGCAATTAAAACTATTTTTTTTAATAACATCTAAAGTATTATCTTTTGATCCATCATTAACAATTATATAATCAGCTTCAGGTGCATTTACAACAATATCATTAACAACTTTCTCAATATTTAAAGCTTCATTATATGCTGGCACAATAATTAGTGTTTTTAACATGTCTAAAACCTCCAATCCAATCAATTATAGCAAAAATATGCTTTTCATGCACAACTAATTACTTTTCTTTAAGATATTTTTTAATATATTGTAAATCTCCTTCATAGTTTTTTGATCGAAGATAATATAAATAATAAAAAACACAACACTGGTTGCAAACGTGGCAATGAATCCATAAATAACCCACTCAACATATCCAGTCATTCTTAAGGGTACAATTACTTGCAAAAGTAGAACCATACAAATACTAGCGGCAAATCCAACCACAATTCTTCGAATACTCACTAAATTTGATTGTTTGATAATATGCTTATTTGTGTATAAAATAAAATCAATTGTCCGATACGAATATGAAGCTAAACATCCTAAAAGCACACCATAAATACCAAACATGTAAGTAAACACAATTTGTCCTACTAGATTAATTATCATTTCAACAACCGAACGATTTCTCGTACGCTTAAAGTGCCCAGCAGCATCCACCAAAGTTCGAGCTGGAACACGCAAATTATTCGCAATACCTACAAATACAAACAAAGATCCAAGTAAAGGTAAAAAGTATTCTACATTTACTGATAAATTATTCGTATAAATACTTATAAACGGCATAATCATCACATAAGCAACAGTAAATACAATAAAAATTGCAAAGAAAAATAAGCATTCATATACATTAAATGCAGCCTTCAACACATCGTTTTTCCCTTTTACTATCACTTCCCCAAATGAAGAGTAAATTGCAGTTGCTACAATTTGACATATTGTATTAATGCCTCCAAAAACAAGCGCATAAACTGAGTACACACTTGCTTCTTCCAAACCACACATCAAACTTAAAATAATAGTAGAACTACTTAAAACAATTAAACCTGAAATTTGATGAACAATTGCATCATTACGTTGATCAATTAAATCCATCATAGGTCTTACATTAGGATCTAAGTATTGATAGTTAGATCGAACAAATCTCGTCAAAATTAATATCCTAAGTAAATAAATCACACTCCCACCGAGTAAAACAATTACTATATTACAGTTTAAATATATTAAAATCACTGAAACAACTACATTTGCAACATTTCCTATTGTTTGTGCTATGGCAATTATATAGTTATCTTGATTTGCATTAATTATTGATTGATATTTCCCATATACATAAAATTCAGAAATTCCAGAAATTCCAATAACTAACACAGAAAGTGCTACTGTTTTAAAGTCTATTCCTTCTACAAAAAAAGGATAACCTACCGAAAGAATTAAAACTATAATTGTGAAGAGATTTCCTGCATTTGTGAACATCTTCTTTGTCGCATTATATACACCACTTAGTGTATGGTAGTTTTGTTCGTGTAAAGGCTTATACATCGCATACGTACTACTCGCTCCAATCCCGGCACCTGTTAATTGTGCATATTGCATCATTTGTCGAATGGTTTGTACAAGTCCATTTATACTATCTCCAAACCTTCCAATTATTAATGGTGGTAAAATAAAATTAACTACAATCCCAATAAGCTGTTGTATAAAATTGAAAACAATATTTTTCAAAGCTTTTTTTGTACGCATAATTCCCTCTCTTCTTAATTTATATTTTTTTTCAAATACTTATAAAAATCTTTATTTGCATTTCCTGTTTCAAAAGTACCTATATGTTTTTTATCAAAATCATATAATCGATCTAGATATTCTTTATCATTAAAAATCAATATTGACTCTTTTAACTGTTCGTTATTCCTTGAAATTGAACAAGGCATTTCATTTAAATCAACCATAAAATCACGTGAGTATGTATCGAAATCACTTGCATAAATAAAAAGCGGTTTCTTCATAAGAATGAAATCAAATAATACTGACGAGTAATCAGTAACAAGTACATCTGCAATTAACAACAGTTCTTGTATATCTTGATAGTCTGTAATATCTCTCGACCATTTTGTTTCTGTCAACTTGTGATTTTTTAAATTGGGATGTTGCTTTACAAGTATAATGTTCTCACCAATCATTTTCTCAAACGCCTCTGATATCATTTCGTAATTCATTCCATAGTCAAAATCAAAATTTATTGATAAATCTGGATTATTTCTGAATGTTGGAGCATATAATACAACTTTCTGATTTAACGGAATCTGCAGTTTTTGCTTTATTATTTTTACTCGTGTATTGTTATCTTTAAATAACACATCATTTCTCATTGTCCCAATCTCTAATAACGGACCATTATACCAAAATTTATTTTTATATACTTCAGAATACTGGCGACTTCCCGAAATAATTAAATCAGTCATTTTTGAATCTCTTTTAGCTTCCCGAACATAAATTTCAGGTAAATCTCTCAATGCATCTACTTCAATTTTCTTCAACGCAGCACTTGCATGCCAAGTTTGAATATATACTTGCCCATGTCTCTTGCTAATGAAGTCCAAAAACGATATCCTTTGATTAGTTGAAATGAACCTTGATGTATATAAGTGATAGAAATACTTGAAAGAAATCATCTTCACCTTCTTGACACCTTCAGGAATTGAATCTCTAGTAGCATCATTTCTATACCCCCAGACAATTTCCAAATCATTTTCACCTTTTTCTAAATAGTATTCAGTGAAAGATCTCTGATTATCTGCATATTTATTTCCTCTATAACTATAAAAGAAAACTTTATTTCCTTTAATTTCACATACGCTAAACAAAATTGATATCACTTTAGAACAAAAAAAGCAAATACTCTGTATTATTATTTTTATATAAATCACAAGCAAATCTCCTAACCAATAATTGACTTCATCAACGAACAAAAATATTCGTTATTTCTTACGTATTTCCGCGGAGTGAACATTTCAATTGTTTGAACAGCATCTTCTAATTCATTTGCATCTAAACAACCAATAACGTATCCCATTTCATCAAAAACTTCACAAATTTCAGTCTGATGTTCGTTTTCATGTTCATCATATTTCTCTCTCCGTGCAACAGCAATTACTTTTTTATCTTCTATTAATCCAGCTAAAATCGACCCAACCCCAGCATGTGTAATCAAGAATGTGCACTTCACTATATATGAATGAAACTCTTCCATATCTGTATAATCAAATGTTTTAATATGTTTTAAATCTACACTTGTAGAACCAATTTGAGCGATGACCTCTTCCTTAATAACTCCTTTAATAATTAGTCGTTCAATTTCCTCAAGCAATCGAGGGAATCCTTTATCTTGAGTTCCTACTGTAACAAATATCATTAGAATATCCACCCCGCATAGATTGCATCTGGATAAAGTTCAAGCATACTTTCCCATTGCACAATAAAAGTGTCAGCAATTTTGTAAGCAAGCTTACCAGAAAGAGATTTTGTTCGTATATTAGCAAACGTTTCAATAAAGACTACTTTTTTCTTAAAAAAATGCGCTATGTATAACATTGGTATGCCTGTATGAGCCCCAGTAGATACGACTACATCTGGCTTTAATCGTATATAAAGTATTAAGCATAGAATACAATTAAATGGAAATATAAAAAAATAAGTGAATAAATTGTGTTTTGTTCCGTATTTAACAAAACTAATACGATTAGGGAATCTATCCATTAACTTTATATTTGATTTAGTTTTTTCAGTAACAATGTGATAATCGTATTCATCAAAAATAGGTTGCAATTGCAACAACTCAGATAAATGACCACCTGTGCTAGATATAAACATTACTTTTTTCATAATTCCTCTTTGATATTATATCATATTATACGTATTTCAATACGTAAAGATAAAAATGGGGTTGTAACGAAATAGATTAGTTTATGATCTATGGGGTTTATCAGCCCCCTTTTTTTGTAGCTTTGACGAAAATATTAAAAAACACCTTAAATATCAGGATTTAAGGCATTATGAAAACATCTATGTAGATTTTGATTGAAAATGTTTAGTTTAATATGTTCGGTCTATGCTTCTTATTATGATATTTTTTTAGATTATATCCAAGACAAACCAAGAGAACTTCCATTCTAACGTTTTTTAGCCCTATTCGTTGCACTCTCTCATAACCGAAGTCTTGTTCGATTACTCCGAACGCACCCTCAACTTGTATGGATCTTTGCGTTCTAAAACGAATAGCATCTTCACTATCCAATAGTGTTTTTGCATTCTTTTGAAATTCTTGTAGTACTGGATTATGTGTGATTTTTCTATTACCTTTCGCTTTGGTGCATTCCTCTTTCACAAGACATCCATCACACTCGCTTTCATAGTATTCATTAATACGATAATATTTGCTTCTTTTATCCTCCGTTTCAAATGCATAGTGGAAAAATTTTCCTTCTGGACAGATGTATTCACCACACGCATTTCTTTCGAAGTTATTTTTGTTGTAGATTTTCTTCTTAAACTTTGCTGTTTTCTCTATGCGATAGGTGTTGTATTTAATATAACTATTCAACTTGTTTTCTAAGCAGTAAAACTAATTGTCATAACTTCCATACCCTGCATCCGCAACGACATTCTTTAAATCGTTAATTCCACGATATTTCTTGTATTCTTCTAAAAATGGAATGAATGTTTTTTAATCAGAACGATCTTGATGAACCGTTGCATGCATAATATATTCATCTGACACTCCAATTTGTATATTATATGCTGGATGAAACACACCAGTTTTCATATAATAATCTTCCTTAAAATGCATCGTTGTTGCATCGTTATCCGTCTTGCCATAACTATTGTGATCCCCGCAAATTCTTATACGCTCAAGATAACTTTCTAGAGTTATATAGTATTTATCTAATGTATCATAGATGCGTTGAATAGGTGTTTTTCTCTTTCCCTTGCCATAGACGTGTGTGATACCATCCTTTTCAGACAATGAAATTTATTGACTTCTAATTTCATCAACATCTTCCAATGTCCAAACATCCTTCTCCTGTATCATAGGTAAGTACTCCTGTATTTTATGTACATCTTCATTCAACTTCGCAAATATTTTATCTCTAGTTTTTATAGCAGTTTTTTCCACACAAAACTAAGTTTTCTAGCATTTGCTTGTAGTTTTGTTCCATCGATGTATATAGTCGATGTATCTACTTCATCAAGTTCAATAATACGATTTAATACATCATGATAAATATTCTTGATATTATATCTTAACTTTTCATCGATAAAGCGTTTAATTGCCATATGTGATGGTTGTTCTTCCTGGGCTAACCACATAAAGCGTATGTCCGTTCGTATAGCTTTTTCAATTTTGCGTAAAGAATAGATTTGATTCATATAAGTAAATAGGACAACTTTTATCATCGTGAAGGGATTATATTCTTGTCTACCTTTGTGTTGTTTCACAAGGTACTTTGCTAGATTGATTCCTTCCATCACTTCATTGAAGCTTATCACTAGATTTATCAATTTTAATTGATAAATCTAGTGGTATACTTTTCTTGCTGAGGAAGGGTATATTTGTGAGTCTCATTTGTTTGTGTATTCATAAACATATTTTACCAAAAAATGGAGCTATCCACTATATGTGGTCAGCTCCATTTTTTATTTAGTGACTGTATTCGTTACAGCCTCATTTTTTCCCATTTTTATGTCTACTTATTTCTGTTTTGAATAAACATCCATGAATCTTTCATCATGTCATTAATATCTTTTTCTGCAACCCATCCAAGTACTTCTCTAGCCTTATCTGTTGCCGCATAACATGTAGCAATATCACCAGCTCTACGTGGATCAATAACATATGGTACTTCAACACCGTTACTTTCTTCAAATGCTTTAACTAATTGTAATACACTATAACCGTTTCCAGTTCCTAAGTTGATTGCATCAACACCAACTTTATCTTTTGATAATTTATCCATGGCTTTTACATGACCTTTAGCTAAGTCAACCACATGAATATAGTCACGTACTCCTGTTCCATCAGGTGTATCATAGTCATCACCAAAAACGTGAAGTTCAGGTAATTCTTTATTAGCCACCATAGCGATGTAAGGCATGATGTTATTTGGAATACCAACAGGGTTTTCACCAATCAATCCGCTATTGTGTGCACCAATTGGATTAAAGTATCTTAATAAGATAACATTCCACTCATTATCAGAAATATAAATATCTCTAAGAATTTGTTCTATCATAACTTTTGTAGTCCCGTATGGGTTTGTAGTAGCCCCTACAGCACATTTTTCATCAATAGGCACTCTTTCTGGATCACCATAAACCGTTGCACTAGAACTGAATACAAAGTTCTTACAACCATGATTACGCATAACATCACAAAGGGTAAGTGTACTGACCAAGTTGTTTTGATAGTATTCAATTGGTTTTTGCACAGATTCTCCAACTGCTTTGTACGCTGCAAAGTGAATCACTGCATCAATGTCATTTTCTGCGAAGATTTTATCAACCGCTTGTTTATCACAAACATCCGCTTCATAGAAAACAATGTCTTTTCCTGTAATTTCTTTAATATAGTCTTTTACTTCAATTTTTGAGTTATATAAGTTATCAATAACCACTACATCGTATCCATTATTCAATAATTCAACACATGTATGACTTCCGATAAACCCTAACCCACCTGTAACTAAAATTTTCATATAATATCACATGAAATCAATCGTATCATTTCATGCCACTCCTTTCAGTATCTAGACTCCTAAATTATAACTTATGTTCTATATTTATCAAGATTTATCTGAATAATAATATCTATACAATCACAGGGTAAAATACTATGTTTTTAGACAAGGTAGAAATAAGATTCAAGAGATTTATTATATCACTAACATAAAACATCAACTTATACCTTTGCATTTTGGTAATTTTCTATATAGAATGTATGATGAAAAAAGGAGATATACCATGAATAAATCTAGTAAAAATATTTATCTATTTGAGTTAGACTCAGTTAGAAACTCCTCAGCTAAAGAAATTATACTAGCTCATGAAAAAATGTATGAAGAAATCGTTAATAAAGGACACTGTATTGTATTAAGTCTAAACCAGTTA
Source organism: Breznakia blatticola (assembly GCF_004365815.1). GTDB lineage: Bacteria > Bacillota_I > Bacilli_A > Erysipelotrichales > Erysipelotrichaceae > Breznakia > Breznakia blatticola. The sequence continues at coordinate 3,724 of NZ_SODD01000041.1, read as the reverse complement.
ACTGACTCACAATCTTTTTTAAGTTTGCTCCATGATGAAGCAAGTTATAAGCATGTTTTCCAGTTATTTCAGTTAGGTGTTCTCAAAGTAGCAAATTATAATTATTCTTCACCTTCAGAATACATCCAAGAAGTCGTAAATAGAAATATTGAACATTTAGAAAAAGGTGATCAATGTAGTATTTTCCCCTTTATATTTTCTGGAATACCAGTTTCTCCAAACGATATAAATGAACTTAGAAAAATCAAGAAAGCACTAACTTATAATAGCTTTGAGGAATTGGAAGACGAACTTAAACGCGAACGCACATCTCGCGGAAACCCAAAAATAAAAACTCCTCGTGAACGCAAATTGGAGTACATAATAAACTACCTAAAAATGATAATATCTATTAGTTTAAATTTAAATACATATGTACCAAATTCAAATAAACTAACTACTTTCTCAGAACTTTTGTTCTACGTTGAACACCTTGTGCTTTCAAACCAAATTAAAACTAACTATCCTGAAGAAGTGTCAGATGCAATAGTACTTTTAAAGAAGGCAAGATCAAAAATACCTCAAAACCACATAAATAATCGATCAAGCTGGATTAGTCTTTTAAATACTGACCAAACTGGAACAAGTAAAATTATGGCGAAATCTATCATAGATATGGTATACAATTATACTGTACAAGAAAATATAGGAAATCTATTGAAACCATATCAATCAATAAAAGATATTACTTTTATTAATGATTTTAGCAATAAATTAGACGACTACTATAATAATCATGTAGAGTTAGGAGATAAATTCAATTGTAATGAAATCGATTGGCATTATTTAAACTATTCGATACCTGCTACGACAAAACGTTTGTTTAAAAAAAATAAACCAAATATCAATACTATTCATTGGGATACTGCATATCGAATCAGAAAGAATGTAAACAAAATATATGATTGGGAAAATCCTATTTCAAAACTCATATCAAACTTCTCTTGGCTTTTACAAGTATTAATTCAATTCATTTTTTTTATACTTCTCTCTATATTAACTTTCATATTGGTAGTAGAATTTGAGATTATCGCCGACGAATTAGCCAATTCATTTCAATTTCTAGGAAACCTGATCCTTACTGAAAGTGCTTTTTGGTCATCATTCTTTACTATATTAATTTCTGCATTTTTCTTATGGATTATTCAGTCTTTTACAAAAATACCCGATGTGATCGAAAGTATAAGAAACATTGTTGAAATAGTAGTTGATTTCGTTAGATTTCATATAAGGAAAATTAACATTCGATTCAAACAAGATCAAACAAAGAATAACAAATCATTATTTAGATCTAATGATTATTCAAAATCTAAAGAATGGATGGAGTACGAGGTGCTAGTTGCCCAAAATCCAGAATTATTCAAAAATATTGGAATTTTTAATATCGAGCGTGACTACAAGAAAATAGTAACTTTTGAGACTGAAAATAATCTAAAAATTGGTGTTATTTATCATAGTCCATTTCATACACTTGTAGTTGATATGGTTTATGATGAAAATGGTAGACCTTTTGCTTATGAGAGAATGCTTTCATTATCAAATCCAGGAAGTGTAGCTATAGTTGAATTTGAAAACCGTCTAATCATACTCAAACAATTTAGACATAGTATCAGAGACTATCAGTACGCATTTGTTCGCGGTTTTAACGAAAGTGGTTTATCAAATATTGATAATTTAACCAAAGAAGTATACGAAGAACTTGGAATATGTATCACTCAAGAATCCATTTTAAATCTTGGTTTAATATACCCAGATACCGGCGTGACAAATAACGCAGCGAATGTTTTTTATTGTAAAACGAATACTTTTCCAAAAAAATTAGAGAAACATGAAGGAATAATTGATTTTGAAATACTATCTATTTCAGAATTCGAAAAACTAATTCATTCAGATGTTCTTGTTGATGGTTTCACCCTTGCCGCATATGCAAAATTAAAAGCACTAAAGAATAATAAATAATAACAGTAATCATTCTTTTTGTTACAAGAATATTAAGCAACTACAATAATTTATTATTCATCTATGTCAAAAAAAGATAAAAGGATAGTTTTGTATCATTTTCACTACTACATGAACTTGATATTCATCTATCCTTTTGCTTTATAAAATTAAGCATAATTAATCATTACTTAATATCAATTATAATGAATGAGTATTTTCTATAATTGACTTTCGTCAATGATTTCCCCATTCAACACTTTTTGTATTAGTTCTTTTGCGTATTCGACTGTGTCCATATTTGGTCGCATTACATACGAATTGAATCCATTTGCCGGACTCCAGTTTGTTTCCCCTGATCCGCTAACACTTACTTGGTTGATTTTCCAACCTTTCATATCATTCAATTGCATTTGTACAAGTGAAGATAGTTCATCACTTGTCATATTAAGTTGAAATGAATTTGATAGTGAATTCATTAATCCAACATATCCAGTTAATATAGATGGTGATGTTGCTTTATCTATAATTCCCGAAATTACTCGAGCTTGGTTTTTCACACGATCGTTATCTCCACCACTAAGTGAATACCTTTCACGTACAAAAGCCAACGCTTCATTTCCATTAATATGATTTTCCCCTGCAACAAACGAATATTCACCACCACTAAAAGCAACTGGCGAATTAACTGTGATACCACCTAAAGCATCAACAATATCAACTAAACTTGAAAAATTGACACGACCATAATAGTTAATGTCCATACCAAAGAAATTTTCTAGTGTACTCACACTACAATCTATACCAAAGATTCCAGTGTGTGTAAGTTTATCCAAAGCATCCCCTTGACAAGTTTGTGCCACATAATAGTCACGTGGGATACTTACAATCAATATTTGATGTGTATTTGGATTAACTGCTAATAGCATATTTACATCTGTACGTGACACCGTTTGCACTGATCCGTATGTATCAATACCTGACACATACATTACAAATGGATCTTTTGTCACATCTACTGGTTTAGCAATATTAACTGCTTCTTCTGTATACTTAAATGTTTTAATCACTCTAGTTTCTTCGTTGAATTTAGGATGCTTTTCATCAAACAAACCTCGACTACCTTCATTTAGTAAGATAGCTTCAACTTCTTTGTTGTATAGAGCATCAGCAAAATCATTTACACTTTCGTAATTTTTCATTTCAAGAGTGTCACTATATGTTTGTGATAACTCTTCTTGTACTTTATCAACATTTGTATCAGGCAAGTTAGTTGCTCGACCAAATGGTTGTCCATCTAAATCTTCTATTGTTTTATACCTTGAATCTTTTAATACAACAATTGAAATACCAATTTCTTTATCATCATCACTTGCTATACTGCCTAGTGCACTATATGTTGAATACAAATATACATTTCCAACAACCATACTTATTGCAAGTACAACTGTAAGAAACACACCGAACGCTCGATTAAATTTATTAATTCTTTTGCTGAATAATAAGAACCAAAATGCTAGTCCTAACAAAAGTAGTATAACAGCAACTACAGCTATATATTTCAAAGGGATTAGCTTTGAAATGAATGTTTGAGCAACAAAAGCTGTAGCAGCCAAAACGTAAATTAGTAGTAAGTAGAATTTATAATCCTTAAGGCTTAATTCAACCAGTGCATACCAAGTCTCGATAAATCACTGATAAGTACTGAATAATTTATGTGTCTTTAAAGCATTTCTTGTGATGGTAA
>NZ_SODD01000040.1 GCF_004365815.1 Breznakia blatticola | reverse complement strand
CATCAATTTATAATTCCGATTTTTCTTCAACTCATATTCCGAAAATTCATCAACTCTGATTCCGAATTTTCGTTAATTTATAATTGACATTTACAGAAGTGGAAATTAGTTGTATAATGCAAGTTAAACATTGATGTACCTTGATATGATTTGCACAATACTTGTGATTTCTAAGTTTAGTTAATTGTCTTTTTTAGTTGAAAAGTGCTTTTTGGTTACTACATTTTTAATGTAGTCAGTTATATGCAAATATGCTAATATAATATTGCGCATTTTGTGTGAAGAATATATAGAAATGTGTATTATGTGTGTTCAATAGGAGGAAAGAAGAAATGAACCTTAAAAGATTTTTTATTGGCTGTATAGCTGCATGTATGCTGCTAGTACAGTTTGGATTTGTGGAGGCTGATACAGGTTTCTACTATCCAGATCAAATGACGGTATCTCAAAGAGGGCCGTTTATTATGGGATTGTATTATCTTGATGAAACTAGAGGCGGTGTATCAAGAGAAGATCATGCGTATATGAATGTGACGTATGAAGACGAAAAAGGAGAGACATATACTGGAATTGCATATTGTATATCTCCGACTATTTCTTACCCAAGCGAAAGAGATGACTATATTTTTGATAAAGTTTTAGATGGAAATTTAAGTCAAAATGAATATGGGTACGCTCTAAAAGCAATAATGGGAATAGATCTCGATGCGTATAGTATTGACGGATTAGAAAATATAATTCAAATTGGAGAAACAAAAGCTGCTACAAAAGAACAAATTGAGTATTATATAAAACAATTTACTTTGTGGAGATATTTATATAACAATGAGACATACGGATCGGCAGATTTTGAGAATGCTTTGAAAGTTGTAAAAAATAAAGATCAATTCATTGTAGACTATAACGCAGGAAAATATGTGGATACATACAATACTGTGGATGATGAAAAGTTTCAACTGCAATTGAAACTTATTGATGTGCTTAATTCAGTTTATCAAGATTTAGAAAATAATGGTTTTGCACATACGTCTAATCAACCAGAACTTACTTTTGATAATACGGATTTAACATTTACATTTGATGAAGAAACTGGCTACTATACTTCAAATATGGTTGAAGTAAGTCAAGTGGGAGATTTTGTAAGTACCGATATTTCGATTAGTAGCGATGTTGTTTACGAAGTGAGTGATAGTAATGGTGATTTTTCAAATCAAAACATGCCTACTGTAAATGGATTTAAAGTGAGGATTCATAAAACGCAACTGAAAGAATCAATTACATCTAAAGTATCTATAAGAATTACTGGTGTTACTCTTGAAGAAAGATATACGATATATAAACCAGTGAACGGAAATACACAAGACTTAGGAATCAGCTTTTGGAATAGAACTGTGGCTATGGATGAGGTTAATGGCGAATTATTATTAGAATCAACTGTTCCTGAAAAACCTGAAAAACCAAACAAACCTGAAGTGCCAAATGAACCAGTGAAACCGGAAAATCCTTCAAAGCCAAATAAACCGGAAGAAGTAGTTAATAGACCATCAACTGGTGTTGAGACAAGTGATACAAGCAATGCAAGTTTTTACTTAATGCTATTGTTTGCTAGTTCAGTAACACTTCTTTACACAAAGAAACGAGTATTCAACAAAAGATAGATTGTAAATTGTAAGAATATAAACTGAGTATCCATGTATACATTCATCGTGATACTCGGTTTTTTTCATGATATACTATAAATATCAAAGGATAGAAAATGATATGTAATAATTTTTAAAGCCAATAGAGGGGTGATTATATGAAGTTTACGGAATTACAAAAACGCTTAAATTCACTTGTGATTTTTCGTAGTATCCTACAAGATGAAGTAATTATAAAGCTTAGAACACTACTAGATGCTAATGATCAAGAAGTGGAATCGTATATCAATTACTATTGTGATTTCTGTGCAAGTTTATTTTATAAAGATACAAACTTGTCACGTTACATATATAAGTTTGTGATGCGTAATGAAAATGTATACGTATCTAGAATTGCGCAACAAAAACCAGTTGAAAATGTATTGCATCAAAGTTTGTTGCATGAACTTCGTGTACTGCAAGAAGTGAGTTCATTAACTTCGCAACAATTACTGAAAGACTTACCATATCCAGGGTTCTTACCGAAATGGAAAAACACGAAATATCAATTCAAAAAAGACTATCTAACAAAAATGGAGCGTTTACCAATTGATGGATATGGAATGTATGCAAAGTATCATGTGTTCCGTTTAGAACAACATGGATTGCTCCCAGTTAAACATCCAGATCCACAAGATGTATCCGAACTCATTGGATATGAACGTGAAAGAAATCAGGTAAAACAAAATACTTTAGCATTCTTACAAGGAATGAAAGCAAGTAATACATTGCTGTATGGTGATGCAGGAACTGGGAAAAGTTCAACAGTAAAGGCGATTGCCAATGCATACCATAAAAAAGGATTGCGTTTAATTGAAGTAAGTAAACAGTTGTTACACAAACTGCCAGAACTGATGGATGAGCTTGCAAAGAACCCTTTGAAGTTTATTATCTTTATTGATGATTTAAGTTTCTCAGGTAACGATGATAATTTTGTGGCATTGAAGACCATCTTAGAAGGTGGTGTTGGTGGGCGTCAAAAAAATGTATTAATCTATGCAACGACAAATCGACGTCATTTCGTTAAGGAAAGTATGAAAGATCGAAATAGTGATGAACTATTCACCAATGATTCCATTCAAGAAACAATGAGTTTAGCTGCACGCTTTGGACTAACCATTACATTCCAAAAACCTAACAAAGATTTATATTTAGAAATTGTCCAAGGTTTAGCAAGAGAAAACCAACTGACAATCAGTGGGGATGAATTAATTACGCAAGCAGAGATGTTTGCGATTCGTAATAATGGACGTAGTCCACGTACTGCAAAGCAATTTGTTGAGATGCAAAAGATTCAAGAAGATATGGAATAATCCAGTCTTCTTTTTATATGCAAAGACAATTTTGGTAAATTATGTTATTCCTACTAAATTTGTAGGCTTATCTGTTGACGTGTGGGTAATATGTGGTATTATGAGAGTGTAAAGAGAGAGATACCTTTGAATTGACTGCTGATAATGTGCAGTAATTCTTAAGATTTATATTCCTATTAATATGATAGGCATTATAGTTGACTACCCCCTCAGTTATGCTAGAATGTGCATGTAAATAAAGGTTACTCTATTTACAAACCGCGATGTGTAAGCGGTTATTGCTTAAATCTAAAATCCTACCAAAAATATAGGTTTAAGTGAAAAATCCCTCTATAAACACACACAACACACACATTTATTCATTCGACCTATCCATGTCGCTAAACTGGATTTCCCTTAGATATTAATTCCTACTAATAATGTAGGTTATGATAAATATATAGTATGAAAAGTATTAAATTGTGAAACAGAATATGACGAAAGGGGTCAGAGATGTATGAAAAAGCAAATTACTATTGTATTGGTGATGTTAATGATAGCATCCGGATCAATGTTCTCATTGAATCGTTTTAATGAAAACGCGTTAGCAAACAACGCAATTGAACAAAAAGTGGATATGCAAATGGAATATGATAAACCAGAAACAATCCAAAAACAAATTAAAGAGAAGTTTGCACAAGACAATGAAAAAGTAATCCATATCGTTAGCGAAAGTGCACGTGGGACAGATTCTAAATTATATGATATCTATCGTGTAGAAACAATTAGTGATAGTAATCCAGTAATTGAAGCAGAAAACCCAATTGCCGAACATATATATATGGTTCACGTACAAATGAAAGATACGAAAGCTCCAGTAATTAAAGCAAATGATCTTACATTATCTGTTGGTGATACATTTACAACTGATGACTTAGAAGCAAGTGCTTATGATGTTGTTGATGGTGATTTACCAATTGAATACGTGAAAAATGATGTAGATAGTACAAAAGCAGGAACATACGAAGTCATTATGGAAGCAACAGATGCAAACCATAATACATCACGTAAAAGTGTTCAAGTAGTAGTGAATGAAGTAGAACAAACGACTGAAGAACAAAGCGGTTATACAGGATATAGTGAACCTACAAATACAGTTAGTACACCAGCGGCACCTACTTATACTACGCCAGCACTAGATCGTAACAATTTGTATGTACGTGGATGGAAAATTGTTGTTGGAAATGATGTAAGTGATGGAGTCATTCGCTCATATATGAGTGAACTACAAGGATTGCCAGCAATCTTTAATAACTCGAACTTACATACCATCACAATCGATAATAGCTTGTCATATCCATATTTAGGAATGGCATACAGCGATGGTCGCTTGTGGCTAAATGGATCTGCATATTATTCAACAACAGCATTACATGAAATGACACATATGTATGATTATGCAACCAATGCATCAGGTAACTTGGAAGGTATCTTCCAAGCAGAAAAGAATAACTTACCTGCCAAATTTAGTGGAAACATGCGCGATAACCGTTATGAATGGTTAGCGAACCTTGTCGTATATTACTATTATGATCAAGGTACATTGCGAGCAGCAGCTCCACACTCATACAACTATGTACGTAATTTACTTAACTAATAGAAATTGCTGAAATCATGTTTTCATAATTATATAGTTGTATATCTAATACAACAGAGAAAGTCCAGGAACCCCCTTACCTGGGCTTTTTTCTTGCTTTAGACGTAGTATATATGAATACATATTAGTTTGAAATTAAAAATACATATATGATAAGTAAAAGGAGGGTTGGTTATGAATCAATCTATGAAACGAATAGGAATTATAATTAGCGTAGTTAGTTTGTTGTTGATTTTAGGTTTCACATATGGAATTCAAGCAGATGTTGGTAAAGGTAATTTTGCATATATACAACTGACTTTAATTGGATGCTTTATTGCGATGATATATGCTTCAAAAAAAGGAAATCGTAATTTGTTGATACTGATTGTTGTACTATCTATTACCTTCTGTGCTATTTGTCTTACCTATGTAAATCTTGCAGATAAACCACTATATAGTGAACTGGAATCCGTTTATCAAAATATATCTTCACTTGTATTTGGATATGTGGGTTTTAATATCGGTTTATTGATGCAACTTATTCGTTCGAATGAAAAGATAATTGTAAATGAAAAAGTGTCTACTTGATGTAGGCACTTTTACTTTGTATGAATTAGTCTTTCATGATGGCACCTTTAGCGGCGCTATCAACAAGCATTGAATAACGTTTTAACCATCCATGTTTCACGTTTGGTTCTTTTGGTTGCCATGCTTCTTTACGTTTTGTAAGTTCTTCATCGCTTACATCCACGTTAATTGAATACGCAGGGATATTGATTTCAATCATATCTCCTTCTTGAATGAGTGCAATGTTTCCACCGGCTGCAGCTTCTGGACATACGTGTCCAATACTTGCTCCACGACTTGCTCCTGAGAAGCGTCCATCGGTAATTAAAGCAACCGTTTTATCAAGTTTCATTCCAGCAAGTGCACTTGTTGGGTTTAACATTTCACGCATTCCTGGACCACCTTTTGGACCTTCATAACGAATCACTACAACATCACCATCAACGATGCTTCCTTTGTAAATGGCATCGATTGCTTCTTCTTCGCTATCAAATACACGTGCAGGTCCTTTGTGTTCTAACATTTCTTTAGCTACTGCACTACGTTTAACGACACATCCTTCTTGTGCGATATTACCAAACAAGATAGCAATACCTCCTGTTTTTGAGAATGGTGTTTCGACTGGTTTAATTGTATCTGGGTTGCGGTTGGTAATTCCTTTGATGTTTTCGCCAACGGATTGTCCAGTTACGGTTAATGCATCTAAATCCAGCAAGTTTAGCTTTGCTAGTTCATTTTGTACAGCAGGAATTCCTCCAGCCGCATTAAGATCTTGCATGTGTGTATCTCCAGCAGGTGCTAGGTGACAAAGGTTAGGTACTTTTTCACTCATTTCATTAAACATATTTAAATCTAATGGAATTCCAGATTCGTTAGCGATAGCTAATAAGTGAAGAACACTGTTTGATGAACAACCAAGAGCCATATCACAAGCTAAAGCATTGCGAATACTTACTGGATTGATAATGTCGCGGATTTTAATATCCTTTTCGACCATTTCCATGATTTGCATACCTGCGCGTTTAGCAAGTTGTGTTCTACGACTTGAAATAGCAGGAATGGTTCCATTACCTGGTAAAGCAATACCTAGCGCTTCACTTAAACAGTTCATTGAGTTTGCGGTATACATACCTGCACATGAACCACATCCCGGACATGAATTTTCTTCTACATCGAGTAATTGTGCTTCATCAATGATACCTGCTTTATAGGCACCAACTGCTTCAAATGTTTTGGATAGGGAAACTTCTTCACCAGCTACATTTCCTGCGAGCATAGGTCCACCACTACATACAACAGTTGGAATGTTGATGCGACTTGCTCCCATGATCATTCCAGGAACGATTTTGTCACAGTTAGGAACCAAGACAAGTCCATCAAGTGCATGGGCAATTGTCATACTTTCAACAGAGTCTGCAATCAGTTCACGTGAAGGAAGAGAATATCTCATACCTTCGTGACCCATTGCAATTCCATCACAAACACCAATCGAAGGAATTTCAATTGGTGTACCACCGGCCATACGAACACCAGCTTTTACCGCTTCTGCGATTTTATCTAGATGAATATGTCCAGGTACAACTTCACTATGTGCACTAATAACACCAATCAGTGGTCGATCCAATTCTTCTTTTGTATATCCCATTGCATAAAACAAACTACGTGCAGGTGTTTTTTCTACACCTTCCGTAACATTTGCACTTCTTAGATTTTTCTTATCAATCATAGTTCTACTCCTCTAAACGGTTTTTGATACGTTGCAACTTGTAAGTCGCTCGCTTTTCTAACATTGTATCATCAATGTCGCATATAAGCTTGATTTGATCAATCATTATTTGTACATCAACAATTTCATCAATGATATCTTCTTTATTATCGTAACCTCTTTTAAACTTTGAAATCGCTTGGATTAACTCAGCAAGTTCTTCCATTGCACAGTTGGTTTGTGCATCGACTCCCCAAGTTTTGATCGCTAGTTTCAATATTTCATTTCGATTCATAATGTAGAAAAAGAAGGCAAGCTGCCTTCTTTAATTATTTCTGTAACCAGCTGTACATACTACGTAATTCTTTACCAACTTTACATAGTTCTGTAGATGCTTCTTTTGTACGTGTAGTTAAGAATTTTGCTTTGTTTCCAGCTTTCATTTCTTGGATAAATTCACTAGCGAATGTTCCATCTTGGATTTCTGCTAATACTTTTCTCATTTCTTTACGTGTTTCTTCAGTAATCATACGTTTTCCAGTGCGGTAATCTCCGTATTCCGCTGTATTTGAAATTGAGTAACGCATCATTTCAAATCCACCTGAGTTGATTAAATCAACGATTAATTTCATTTCGTGTACACATTCGAAGTATGCCATTTCTGGTTCATATCCAGCTTCAACTAATGTTTCAAATCCTGCTAACATTAATTCTGTAACCCCACCACAAAGAACTGCTTGTTCACCGAATAGGTCAGTTTCTGTTTCTTCTTTAAATGTTGTTTCAAGGATTCCTGCGCGTCCAGCTCCAATTCCACAAGCGTATGCTAGTGCGTAGTCTTTTGCTTTACCACTGTTGTCTTGGTGAATAGCGATTAGAGAAGGTACACCTTTTCCTTCTGTATATTCACTACGTACTGTATGTCCAGGTCCTTTTGGTGCAACCATGATTACATCAATGTAGTCTGCTGGTTGAATTTGGTGGAAGTGAATGTTAAACCCGTGAGCAAACATTAACACGTCTCCATCTTTCATATGTTTTTCTACTTGGTTTTTGTAGATGTCTGCACATGTTTCATCTGGTACTAACATCATTACAAAGTCAGCAGCTTTTGCAGCATCTTCAACAGACATTACAGTTAACCCTGCAGCTTTTGCTTCTTCAACACTTTTACTTGTTTCACGTAATCCAACAATTACGTTCACTCCACTATCTTTAAGGTTTTGTGCATGTGCATGTCCTTGTGAACCATACCCAATAATTGCGATAGTTTTTCCATCCAATAAACCTAAATTACAATCTGTGTCATAATATTTCTTAATCATCTTGTTCTCCTCCTCAATCGTCTGAATCCGTATTACTTAACGGACCTCTTGAAATACCTGTAATACCAGTTCTACAAACTTCGATAATCTCATAACAATCCATGAGATCCATGAACCCATCGAGTTTTTCAGGTGCTCCTGTTAACTCAACAATGAGAGAATCTTTGCTTAAGCTAATAATTTTCCCCCTATATATATCGACAATCTCTTTGATTGCAGAACGTACTTTTTTATCTGCACTAACTTTCATCAGTAACAGTTCGCGATATAAACTACTTTCTTTTTCCAAAGTGAAGATGTCTTTAACAACTTCTAGCTTTCGCGTTTGTGTAAGAATCTGTGATAACGATTGATCATTACCGATAAATACAACGGTGATTCTAGAAATGCTAGGATCGTTTGTTGCACTCACAGTAAGAGAATCGATGTTGAAGCCTCTTCGTCCGAATAAGCTAACAATACGGGTAAGTACATTTGCTTTATTTTCAACAAATACGCTAATAATTTCTTTTTTCATGTTATCCCCCTTACCTAATCAATCATCATGTCTTCAATTGTTCCACCATTTGGAATCATTGGAAGTACACGCTCAAGTTTATTGATTTCACAATCGATCCATACAGGACCATCACTTTGTAGTGCTTTAGTAAATGCATCTATGAACTCTTCAGGAGTGGTTGCACGATATCCAGTTGCACCAAATCCTTCTGCGAGTTTCACAAAGTCGGTTTTCCGTTGTGGTTCGGTTTGTGAGTAGTGTTTATCATAGAACACAGTTTGCCATTGGTATACCATACCAAGGACATGGTTGTTCATAATGATGGTAATGATTGGTAAGTTTTGTGAGACTGCTGTACATGCCTCGTTTAAATTCATATGGAAACTACCATCTCCAGTAAAATGGATAACGCGCTTATCTGGTTGTCCAAGCTGTGCTCCTATAGCAGCACCATATCCATATCCCATCGTTCCAAGACCACCGCTTGTTAAGAATGATTTTGTGTTCTTGTGTTTAATGAACTGTGCAGCCCAAAGTTGGTGTTGTCCAACGTCGGTTACATAGATGGTTTCTTTATCCGTAAGCTCGCAAGCTTTTTGAATAACTTCTTTTGGTCGAAGTGGTGCATTTTCTAAAGGAACATTGATATCCTTTTTCCAACCATGCACTTTTTGGACCCAATTCTTATGATCAGCTTTATCTACAAGTGGAATTAACATCTCAAGAGCTTCTTTAATATCTGCAACAACATCGTAGTTGATCACAACGTTTTTATTTATTTCACTTTCATCGATATCAATTTGGATAATTGCTGCATTTTGTGCAAAACGATTTGGATTTAATGCAACACGGTCCGAGAAGCGTGTACCTAAAGCAATAACTAAATCCGCTGCATCTACTGCGCGATTGGCTGCCATACTTCCATGCATTCCAATCAATCCTAAGTTTTTTGGATCATCTGCATCAAGAATACCAGCGGCCATTAATGTATACGTTGCTGGTGCATCAATCTTATCTAAGAATGTTGCAAGTTGTTCTCTAGCATCAGAACTAGCAACTCCTCCACCAAAGTAAACAACTGGTTTTTTTGCACTGTTGATTACTTCTGCGATCTCTTCAATTTTATCTGGGTTGATCGTAGGATGTGGTGCAAGTGGTCTAGGTTTTTCTGGTGTAAACTCACAAAGTGCATTCGATACATCTTTTGTGACATCGACAAGTACAGCACCTTTACGTCCTTCTTGTGCGATGCGGAATGCATCACGTAATGCATCCGCTAAGTCTTCTACACGATTAACGAAATAATTGTGTTTTGTAATTGGTAATGTGACTCCTGTAATCGATACCTCTTGGAATGCATCACGTCCAATGAGATCATCTGTTACATTGGCAGTGATAGCGACCAGTGGGATGCTGTCCATTTGTGCAGTTGCAATTCCTGTAACCAAGTTTGTTGCTCCTGGCCCACTTGTTGCAAAACATACTCCCGTTTTACCTGTCGCTCTTGCGTATCCATCAGCTGCGTGTGCAGCACCTTGTTCGTGTGCTGTAAGTACATGCTTAATTTGCTTTTGGTAATCGTACAAAGAATCATAGATAAAAAGGGCGGCACCACCAGGGTAACCGAAGACAGTATCAACACCATGTTCCATTAATATTTCCATAATGATTTGTGAACCTGTTAGTTTCATATTCTGTTCCCCCTTTATAACTACACTACATTATATATAATAATACTCATTATATCGAGTTATTCGCGAAATGCAAGAGAATATGAAAGAAAATGTAAAAATTTGTAACAATTTGGTGTATAATGAAAATGTTTTCAATGTTTTTACTAAAAATCAAGTAAAAAACATAAAAAAATAAGTGATATCCAAAATTGTATCCGCACACAAATAGCGTATAATAATAGGATGAAGGAAGTGATAAAATGAAGATAGTTGAAGAAGCATTATTATTGAATCATTTAGCGTCCGCTTTAGCGCTTACAGAAGAACATGATGAAGTATTAATCAAACGTAGTGAAGGTCAACCAGTGGTGATGATGTCACTTGCAGCATACAATGAATTAAAAGCACAAATTTATCGTGCAAAAGCAAGTGGTGAAGGTTATGAAGACTAAAATTTTCACAACAGCAGAAATAAAGGAAATCAAAGACTATATATATAAAGGAAAGGTCATCGCATTTCCTACAGATACGGTATTCGGGGTTGGTGTAAGATATGGAAATCCTGATGCACTTGAAGCATTAAAACAAGCAAAAGATCGTGATCGTGATAAACCCATTCCAACCATGGTAAAAGATTTGCAACAAATCAAAGCCATTGCGAATGTGGATTGGAAAATGGATGCACTGTATAAACATTTTATGCCAGGAGCACTCACGGTCATTGTAAATAAAAAGGAAGAAATTCCAGCATACGTAAGTGATGGGAAGCCAACCATTGCGATTCGTATTCCTGATGATGCATTTGTTTTAGATATGTTGGAAGAAGGACCGATGTTGGTCACTTCAGCAAATATGTCAGGACAAACACCAGGAAAAGATGAAACAGAAGTACTGCAACAACTAGATGGACGAATCGATGCAATCGTGATCGGTCAAGCAAAAGAAAATGTTGCAAGTACAATCGTAGATCTAACAGGTGAAGAAGTTCGTGTAGTTCGCGAAGGAAAGTATTCACTTGCACAGATACAAGCAGTATTACAGGAGGAACAGAAATGAAAATTGCATTAGCATGTGATCATGGAGCTTATGATTACAAAGAGATTGTAAAAACGTATGTACAAGAATTGGGACATGAAGTTGAAGACTTTGGGACACATGATATATCCTCCATGGATTATCCAGACACGGTATATCCTGCCGCTAAATCGGTCGCTAAAGGAAGTAATGATCGTGGGATTGTACTATGTACAACAGGAATTGGTGCAAGTATTACAGCTAATAAAGTTGTTGGTGTACGCTGTGCATTAGTTAGTGATATCGTGACTGCAAAACTCACAAGAGAACACAACGATTCCAATGTACTTGCCTTGGGACAAGGTGTCATTGGTGAACTTGTAATGAAAGAAATTGTACGTATTTGGTTAGAAACAGAGTTTTCAAAAGAAGAAAAACACCAAAGACGAATTGATAAAGTATGTGTCATAGAGGAGAAAGAATTAGATGAAAGATAAAGAAATATTTGATGCGATTCAAAAAGAAGCAGATCGCCAATTATACAACATTGAATTAATTGCTTCAGAAAACTATGTAAGTCAAGATGTACTTGATGCAGCAGGGTCTGTACTAACAAACAAATATGCAGAAGGATATCCAGGAAAACGCTACTACGGTGGATGTGAATACGTGGATGTTGTTGAAGACTTAGCGCGCGAACGTCTTAAAAAACTATACGGAGCAGAACATGCAAACGTACAACCACACTCTGGTAGTCAAGCAAACATGGCAGTATACTTAACGGTATTACAACCAGGAGATAAAGTGCTTGGTATGGATTTAGCAGCAGGTGGGCATCTTACGCATGGACACCCATTAAACTTTTCAGGGTTGCTATATAACTTTGTTAGTTATGGAGTAGATAAAGAAACAGAAGAAATCGATTATGATCAACTGCGTGAAATTGCTTTAGCAGAAAAACCAAAACTATTAGTTGCTGGAGCAAGCGCTTATAGTAAAATTATCGATTTTGCCCGAATCAAAGAGATTTGTGATGAAGTTGGATGTTACTTCATGGTAGATATGGCACACATTGCAGGTTTAGTTGCTGCAGGATTACATCCAAATCCAGTTCCATATGCAGACTTTGTGACAACAACAACTCACAAAACCTTACGTGGACCTCGTGGTGGAGTAGTAATGTGCAAAGAAAAATTCGCGAAAGATTTAGACCGTTCGGTATTCCCAGGAATGCAAGGTGGTCCATTAATGCATGTCATTGCCGCAAAAGCAGTATGTTTCTATGAAGCATTACAACCAGAATTTAAAACTTACCAAGAACAAGTAATCAAAAACATCAAAGCCTTAGCAGCTGTATTAACAGAAGAAGGATTCCGTTTAGTTGCTGGTGGTTCAGATAATCACTTATTATTAGTCGATGTGAAAAAGTCATTTGGCCTTACGGGAAAAGCATGTGAAAAAGCATTAGATAAAGCAGGAATTACATGTAATAAAAATGCCATTCCTTTTGATGAGGAAAAACCATTCACGACAAGTGGAATTCGTTTAGGGACACCGGCGATGACAACTCGTGGATTTAAAGAAAAAGAATTTGAACAAGTTGGACGTTGGATTGCACGCGCACTTAAAAACATCGATGATGAAGCAGAACTTGCAAAAATCAAAGAAGAAGTTCGTGCGTTAACAGTTAACTATCCAATTGTTAGAGGAGCATAAAATCGTGTTAAAGAAATTAATATTGTCGTTTTGTATGATTGGGATGCTAGTTGCATGTTCTGGTGAAAAAACAGAAGATGAAAGTAATGTGCAAGATACAAAGGAAGAAAAAAAAGAAAAAAGAAGTGAAGAGTTAATTCAAGTAAGTAAGAAATATACAGATGATATGCCTGCAGTTAAGATGTTTGTCTCAATTGATGGTGTAGAAAAAGAAATTGATCTTGTCTTATTTGAAAAAGAAGCACCAAAAGCGGTAGAAAACTTTATCACGCATGCAAAAGAAGGATACTACAATAATGTATCTTTCCACCGTGTTATCCAAGATTTTATGGTACAAGGTGGAGATCCAGAAGGAACTGGACATGGTGGAGAAAGTATTTGGGGTAACAGCTTTGAAGATGAATTTTCAAGTCACTTAATCAATGTACGTGGTGCATTATCAATGGCCAATGGTGGACCAAATACGAATGGTTCACAATTCTTTATCGTACAAGCAACTTCAAGTAATGGATTTAGCCAAAGCTATGATAACTCAAATGCAAACTATGACAACATCAAAGATGCATATCAAAGTCTAGGTGGAACCCCTTGGTTAGATGGTGTGCATACAGTATTTGGAATGGTTGTTAATGGTATGGATGTTGTAGATGAAATGGCTTCACTACAAGCTGACCAAAATGGAACGCCAGGAAAAGATATTCATATTGTGCGCATCGAAGTTTGCACATATAAAGATATAAAATAACAGGGTAACCTTCAGACGATGTTTGAAGGTTTTCTTTCGTTCACATGGATTTCATTTGTTTATGGTTCTTGATGTGGTAAAATTATTGAGCGAGGAAAGATTATGGACGAAAACAATACACGTAAAATCAAGGTTGAAAAGCATGTATGGCCTGATGAATTAGAAGAACTACGTAAAAAACGAAGAAAGCAAATTCTAACTGTTGCACTATGCATTGTATTTTTCTTAGGGGGATACCTATTTAATCATGTGACAAGTGCAACACCAATGATCAACAACAATAATGGATCATTGGAAAGTGAATCTAGAAAATTCAACGAAATTTACGAAATCATGCAAAATGAGTGGTACTTTGGTAAGGATGAAAAAGATATTAGTGAATACTTGCTGGATCAGAGTATCTTTGGATTAGCAAACTACAATGAAGCAGATCCACATACACAATATTTAAATGCTGAAGAAGCAGAGAGTTTAATGACTTCATTAAGTGGATCCTTAACAGGAATAGGAATTCAGTATTACCGACAAAATGATACCATTTTAGTAGATAAAGTATATAAAGATTCACCAGCTGAAAAGGGTGGATTAATTCAAGGAGATATCATTACTAAAATCGATGGAGTTGATATTACAGATGTGGATATCGATAAGATTAAAGAAATGATCATGGGAGAAGAAGGCACAAAAGTACGTGTTGAAATCAAACGTGGTTCTGAAGTGAAAACAGTAGAGTTGACACGTGCAACCATTTCCATTACTGCCTATGGGTATGTCAGAGATGGTGTAGGTATTATTGAATTATCTTCATTTTCAGATAACACAGCGGATGAAGTAGCTGCATATGCAAAATCATTTAAGGAACAAAACGTAAAAAGTATTGTGCTTGATTTACGTAATAATGGTGGTGGTTATGTGCAAACTGCATTGGATATCGCCGGAATCTTTATGGGTTCAGGAAAAACTGTTATTTACCAAGAAGATAAAAATGGAAATTTAACATCTTATGAATCAAGTAATGTTGAAGATGAGTATACATTTGATCATTATGCGATCTTAATGAACGCAAATACAGCAAGTGCTTCAGAATTATTAGCTGCTGCTTTCCAAGAACACTTGGATGCAACCTTAGTAGGAACAAAAAGTTATGGAAAGGGTACAGTCCAACAATCCATTGATTTCAATGATGGAAGTATCTTTAAATTTACAGTTGCGGAATGGCTAACTCCAAGCAAAGAGAAAATTAACAAAGTTGGATTGAAACCAGATGAAGAAGTCAATTTACCAACAGCATTAACCTTTGCACCTAGTGCAGATACGACTGCATATAAAGTAGACTCTGTTGGTGCAGGGATTCAAGATGCACAAATCTATTTGGATTTCTTAGGCTATGATGTAGATCGCCAGGATGGATACTATTCACAAAAAACAGCAGATGTATTAAAACAATTTGAAAAAGACAACCAACTTGAAATCAGTGAAACGATCAATGATGATATTTTAACTGCTTTAAATTCAGCGTGTGCACGTAAATGGCATGATGAAAAAGCAACATTGGATGTACAATTATTAAAAGCGATTGAAGTCGTAAAATAGTAAAGATGAAACCTGGAGAAATCCAGGTTTTTACGTTATATACTACATAAAAAGTAGGAGGTTGGATTTCTATACAAAGTAGGCCTTCTATGGTAGAATGATGCATACAAAGGGAGGATGCTATGGAAGAACAATTGTTTCAGTTGGTAAGTGAATTCCAACCACAAGGAGACCAAATTCACGCAATCGAAGAGTTGACGCAAGGAATCCTTGATAATAAAAAAGAACAAGTCTTACTAGGGGCAACAGGTACTGGTAAGACCTTTACTGTATCGAATGTAATTGCGAAGGTAAATAAACCAACATTGGTGTTTGTCCACAACAAAACACTTGCTGGACAATTGTATACGGAGTTTAAAGAATTCTTCCCACATAATCGAGTGGAATATTTCGTATCAAATTTCGATTACTATCAACCAGAAGCCTACATTCCAACAAGTGATACATATATTGATAAAACAACGAAGCAAAATGAAGAACTTGAGATGCTTCGTATGTCTGCAGTAAATAGTGTATTGGAACGTCGCGATACGATTATTGTTGCTTCGGTAGCTTGTATCTATGGTAGTAGTGATCCATCCATTTATCGTGGAATGTTTATGAACATTCGAGTGAATGAACAAATTGATCGTAAAGAATTAATTGGAAATCTTGTTGCTCGTCAATATGTGCGTAACGATATGGACCTTAAAAAAGGTACTTTCCGTGTACGTGGAGATAGTATTGAAATTGGACTGGGATATACAGATGATTACATTTTACGTATTGAATTGTTTGATGATATTGTGGAACGTATTGTAGAAGTCGATCCATTAACTGGAAAAGTACACCAAGGATATCAACTATATAATATTTATCCAGCCAGTGGATATGCCACACCGAAAGAACAAATTGAACGTGCTTGTGTAGGTATTGAAAAAGAGTTGGAAGATCGTTTAGAATTCTTCCGTGCGGATGATAAATTACTAGAAGCACAACGTTTGGAACAACGTTGTTCATATGATGTAGAAGCACTTCGTGAATTTGGAGTTTGTCCAGGTATTGAAAACTATTCACGTCATATTGATGGACGTGCTCCAGGACAAATGCCATATACCTTATTTGATTATTTCCCAGATGATTTTTTAATTGTTGTGGATGAAAGTCACGTAAGTTTACCGCAAATCCGCGGAATGTTTAATGGTGACCGTGCTAGAAAAACAACCCTTGTAGATTATGGATTCCGTCTACCAAGTGCACTAGATAACCGTCCATTACGATTTGAAGAGTTTGAAGGAAAAGTCAATCAAGCAATCTATGTAAGTGCGACACCTGGTGATTATGAACTTGAAAAAACGGATGGAAAAATTGTCGAACAAATCATTCGTCCAACCGGACTCTTAGATCCAAATGTGGAGATCCGTAAAACAATGGGACAAATTGATGATATTGTGGATGAAATCAACAGTCAAATTGAACGTGGTGAAAGAACTTTGATTACTACGTTAACGGTACGTATGGCAGAAGAATTAACTGCCCATCTAAAACAACTCGATTTCAAAGTTGCTTGGTTACACCACGAAGTCACTACCATTGAACGTACAGAAATCATTCGTGAACTACGACAAGGTAAATATGATGTACTTGTTGGGATTAACTTGTTGCGAGAAGGGTTAGATATTCCTGAAGTTAGTTTGATCTGTATTCTTGATGCAGACAAAGAAGGATTCTTGCGAAGCAAACGTTCACTTGTCCAAATTATTGGACGTGCAGCTCGTAATGAACATGGACGTGTCATTATGTATGCAGACAAAATGACGGATAGTATGCAATATGCAATCGATGAAACCAGTCGTCGTCGTGCGATTCAAGAAGCATACAATAAAGAACATGGAATTACACCAAAAACAATTATTAAACCGATTCATGAAGCATTGCACTCTGTAGAAACAAAAGAGATGGCAAAAAAATACATGAATAAAGATAAGAAATTGTCGAAAAAAGATAAAGATAAGATGATTAAGAATATTGAGAAAGAAATGAAAGATGCCGCAAAAGTTCTAGATTTCGAACGTGCAGCAGAACTTAGAGATATACTATTGGAGTTACGTAATGAGTAAGCAACAAAATCGTAGAATGTATTTATTTTTAGTCGTTGTTGCTATTGAGATTATGGCGGCAAACTTTGCCCATCCAATCACCCCTACATTATTAAAAAATTTACACATGCCAGACTATATGTTTGGCTTTGTGTATGCTGGGATGTCATTTACAAACTTTCTGTTTTCACCAATGTGGGCAACCCTAGGCAAACGCCTTGGTAGTAAAAAGACATTACTAATTTGTTGTTGCGGATATGGACTTGGTCAATTCCTATTTATGGTATTTAAAACACCAATTCTTATTATGATTGCACGAATGGTTAGTGGGTTCTTTGTTGGTGGAATCTTCGTAAGTCAATTAACGTATATCATTCATAAAGCAGACTATGAAAATCGTGGGAAGTTTTTAGCACTCAATGCAACAATACAAACTGTGTTTGGTGCATTTGGTTTTATGATTGGTGGATTTAGTGGATTGATATCGACTGAGTTTACATTCATGTTGCAAGTTGTCACACTTGTAGCCAGTGGAATCTTGTTCTATTTTATTTTAGAAGAGGATAAAGAAATCCAAACTGAAAAATTCTCATTTTCTAAAGAAGCAAATCCATTTCGTGCATTCTTCAATGCGCGTAAGTTTATGAATGTTGGTTTTGTTGTGTTGTTTATCGTCGTATTTTTAACGTCATTAGCAACAACAACATATGATCAGAGTTTGAACTACTATCTTAAAGATGTATTCAATTTTAACTCAAGTTATAACGGAATCATGAAAGCGGTAGTGGGTCTAATATCCTTACTTGCTAATACAACAATTTCTTTATGGATTATGCGTCATACCAATGTGGCAAAATCGTTTGTAGTAGTTTGTATGATTGCGGCATTACTACTCTTTGGGGTGTATATGAGTGTAGATGTTATTCCATTTGCGTTCTTCAATATTTTATTCTTTGGAGCTAATGCGATTTATATTCCACTAATTCAAGACTTGTGTGCAAAACACGCAGATGAGGCACATAGTGGAGAAGTTATGGGATTTTATAATTCAATGAAGTCTATGGGAATGGTTATTGGTGGTGTGTATGCAGGAGCAATTTACACGATTGGACCAAAATTATCCTTCTTATCAAGTAGTATCTCCTTTGGATTATCTGCTTGCTTGATTTTTATTTTGGTAATTAAAAGAGTACTAAAATTCAAATCATAAAAAACTGTGTTTGATAGAATGAGGGGAACATGAAAAATAAAAAAACTATATTATTAGTAATAAAAGTGGCGATCGGATTTGTACTGTTTGCTGCATTGATGCAATTCTATTTGAGTTATGATTTCTATATGGATATTGAATCGGAAGATCTACTTATTTACTTAGTGATGCCAGCGACTATTTATTTGATTATTCTAGTTGGATTAATCACAAGTTGCTTCATCATCAAGAAGAAGTATTAAAGTATTTTAGTGTAGGACGTATAAGTTTTCATAGACAAATTATGTAGACTAAGAAGATATTCAAAAGTTAACGCTGTACATTAAAAATGTATGGTGTTTTTTTGTTGGTGTGTTTACTTTTGTATGTAATTTCACTTGTATTCTTTCAATATTGTAATGTGAATAAAGCCATCGCTAGTTTGTCTTTCAATTTGGCTATGGTATAATTCTATATGCGAGGTTAGACCTATGGGACATATACGAAGTTTTTTATACGACTTTAGACATATTTATACATTGGAAGACAAATTGATTGTAATCATGTGTGCTTCCTTATTTTTACCTTATGTAGTAACGATTGCCACAGTTATTGGAATCGCGATTTATGTATTGGTAAGAAAGAAAATGCCAGTGATCATGAAAAGTGTAAAACGAGCAAATTTATTATTCATGTTTGCTATTTATCTTTTTGTTGTATCCTTACTATTCCAAAACTATTTAGGAGCACTATTAAGTGTAGGAATGGGAGCGATATTTATTAATGTTGTGTATTTTCGAAAATATATACATCGTAGCTTACTTGAAATTGTAATTAACGTTATGATTGTGCTAAGTATTATTAGTGTGGTGTATGCAATTGGTGAAAATATTTACTATATGAATAATGTAGATGCTATGCATGGCTTTTTTGATATCCAAAATAAACCAGAACATCGTGTTCATACATTCTTCTTTAATGCGAATTATTATGCCATGATGTTAGTGTTTTCAAGTACATTTTGTGTACATCAATTTATGTTTACAAGACCAACATCAAGAAGAATATTCTATGTGATTGCTGGAGTGATCAACTTATTTGGTATTTTCTTAACTGGAGGTAGAATTGCTTGGTTATGTTTAGCGATTGCACTTCTAGGAATGTTGTTGGTGGCAAAATGGTACAAAACATTTATTGTAAGTATTGCGGGAATAGGTGCGGCGTTAGGCCTTCTTGCATTAAAACCTGGATTACTACCTCGTATTGCTTCACAAGGGTTGAGTATTGGTAGACGCTTGCACATTTGGCAAACCGCATCATTGATGGTGAAAGATACATGGATATTTGGAAAAGGGCCATTGACGTACTATCATTTCTATCCAAATTACTATGATGCATATGTTAATAAGTGGGGATCTTCTCATTTATCAAAACGCTTAGGAATTTCTGCACCACATACACATTCGATGTTTATTGAACCATTTATTTCGTTTGGTTTAATCGGAACGATTTTTATTGGTGGATATATACTAAGCCAAGTAAAACGATACATTCGTATGATTGCTCGTCGTATTGATGCAAGTACTGCAACTTTAATCACTGGGGTACTACTTAGTACGATTGCCTTCTGTATTATTGATTTTCCAGTTTTCTGGGTTCAAACAGGAACACTCTTCCTTTTGATTTTAGGATGTAGTGAAATGAATAAGAAGGAGTTAGAAGCATGAGTGTAATTCATATCGTAGAAGTTGGAGCGTACATTGTGATGTTTGCTTTAAGTATGTGGGCACTTACTGCAGTACGTTTTGATAAACTATGTTTTACAAGCAATCCACAAAAGGTTCGCTTGTTGTTGATATTGCTGTCATTTGCACTTTCGTATTTGGCAACACAGTTTCTATTTAGCTTAACCATTTATCGATAAAGTGTTAGTGAGGGAAATGTATGAAGTTTAATTTAGATGAACGAAGTAAGAAGACCGTATACATTGGTGGGCTAGTTGCATTTATTGCGATAGCTATTTACTTTTTCTTCAGCAATTTTGAAGTGTTGAAGGTATGGGTAAATAATGTATTCCAAGTATTAATGCCGTTTGTGATTGGGTTTGCAATTGCCTTTTTAATGAATCCAGTCATGATGATGTTAGAAGAAAAAGTATTTGCCAAACTACCATTCTCTAAAAAAGCAATACGAAATATCTCTGCGATTATTGCAGTTATCTTTGGTGTAGTTATTGTTGGGTTACTAATCTTTGTCATTGGAAATCAAATGCGTGATTCACTAGATCAATTACTTGCAAATTATGATGATTATTTGAAGACATTTGAAATATTTATGCAAGATACATTAAACTTCTTTCACATTGATCAAGCTGAAATGCAAAGCATTTTAGAATCAAGTGAAGATTTACTGGGTGATTTATTGAAGAATATTCAAACCTATGCCCCAACAATCTTCAACTTTGGTTTAGGATTTATTTCACTGATTATAAAAGTACTGGTTGGAATTATTGCGGGTGTGTATATGTTGATGGATAAAGAGCGCTTCATTGCACAATTTAGAAAATTAAATCAAGCGATTTTTCCAAGTAAAGTATCTACATTCTTTGAAGATTTCTTTCCAGTATTACGTAGAATCTTCTATGACTTTATTGTTGGTAAAGCTTTAGATTCGCTTATCATTGGGATCATTTGTTATGTTGGGTTGGAATTGTTAGGAATCAGCTATGCACCATTTATTAGTGTAATTGTAGGAGTTACAAATATGATTCCTGTATTTGGTCCGTTCATTGGAGCAATCCCAGGCATATTTATCTTACTATTAGTTGAACCAATACAAGCACTATATTTTGCAATCTTTGTCTTTGTGTTGCAACAATTTGATGGAAATATCCTTGGACCAAAAATCCTTGGAGATAAATTAGGAATTCCAAGTTTCTGGGTACTATTCTCAGTTACAGTTGGTGGTGCATTATTTGGATTTGTAGGTATGTTTATTGGAGTGCCAGTTTTTGCGGCATTATACTATCTAACAAAACAATTTGTCGATTATCGTTTGGCACATAAACCAACCCAAGAAGATACAGAAATATAAGTAAGATACGGAGTTTTGGTCCATACCAAGATTCCTTTTTTTATACATTATGGTCATGAAATA
>NZ_SODD01000039.1 GCF_004365815.1 Breznakia blatticola | reverse complement strand
CGGGGCTTTTATGTGCCATTGATGACAATTTAATAATTAAGGTTATTATGAATGTAAATTTACTCTTGACAATGGTCACTTCATAACAGGAGAATAACTATGAATGCATCACACACCCATATAACACACACTTTACTGTTACTTCTACTTAGCATACTCATTGGTATTAGTGTCAGCATAATCGATACCATTTTTGGTAAGATATTATTACTTATTAGTGACTTTCGAGTGGAACACTTTATCTATTTAATACCCTTTCTTGCATTTGTTGGGGCGATATTTACTTACATCTATCAACGATATGGTTCCTCTGCGACAAAGGGAATGACACTTGTTTTTGAAACCACTGATAAAAAAACAAATGAAACATCCATTCCTTTACGCATGATTCCCTTTTCAATTGTGGGTACTTGGCTTACTCACTTATTTGGTGGAAGTGCTGGACGTGAAGGTGTTGCCGTTCAACTTGGTGCAACCATATCCAATCATCTAGGAAACATTTTCCACTTAGATAATGATCGTAAAACATTTATCGTTATTGGGATTGCCGCTGGGTTTGCTGGATTATTTGAAACCCCAATTGCAGCTACCTTCTTTGCCACAGAAGTTCTTATTGTCGGTAAGTTATACTACAAAGCAATTCCCTTTGCCTTAGTTGCAGCTTTTAGTGCAAGCACAATGTCATCATATCTTGGTTTAGAGAAGTTTAGTTTTGTACTTCAAGATCAAGTTCCATTCTCACTTATGCTTATTGTGAAACTCATTGCCATTGGTATCTTATTTGGTCTAGTTGGAGCAGTCTTCGCAAAACTATTACAACTATCAAAAACCTTTTTTGCCAAACATTTTCCTAACCCAATCATCCGTATCATCATTGGCGGAATATGTATTTCTATTGCTTCTATACTTTTATATAGTGGACGTTATTCTGGTTTAGGGACAAACCTAATTAACGATAGTTTTCTAGGACATACGATTTATGATTATGATTGGATCATCAAAATCGGACTAACCGTTATTACCATAGGGGTTGGTTTTCTTGGTGGTGAAGTGACTCCTTTATTTGCTATTGGTGCAAGTTTTGGTGTTGTTCTATCTTCTATTTTCCAATTGCCATTTACGTTTGTGGCAGCTTTAGGTTATGCAAGTGTCTTTGGGAGTGCAACACGTACATTTCTTGCTCCATCCTTTATTGGTACAGAAGTCTTTGGATTTAGTTATCTACCCTATTTCTTACTTGTATGTACTGTTGCCTATTTAGTCAATCAAAAGTATACGATCTATAGCGCACAAAAGTATCATGCTTCATAACGCAAAACATGCACATCCAATTTTGGACATGCATGTTTTTTATTTGTCTGATATGAGTTGTTTTACATAATCATTTGCTGGTGCTTGTTGAATGGCTTCAGGTGTATCGTATTGCGCGATTTCTCCATGTTCCAAAACAATCACTTTAGTTCCAAGTTTCAATGCTTCACGAATATCATGCGTAACAAAGACAATCGTCACACCTGTTTGCTCATGAATTCTTTTGATTTCATCTTGCAACATATGACGGGTAATATCATCTACTGCGCCAAAGGGTTCATCCATAAGTAATATTTCTGGACTTGCAGCTAGTGCACGAGCAATTCCAACACGTTGTTGTTGCCCTCCTGATAATTCATCAGGATAACGATCGAGTAAATCTCTTTCTAAGCCAACTACTTGAATCCATTTTTCAACAGCCTTTCTTGTACGTTGCTTATCTTTCTTATTTAATAAGTTTGGTACATACGCAATGTTATCTTCAACATCCATATGTGGAAATAATCCACTTCCTTGAATCGCATATCCAATGTTACGACGTAAACTTATTAAATCTTCTGTCGCGATATCTTTTCCTTCCACATATACACTTCCTGCATCTAATGGAATCAATCCATTGATCATTTTTAAGATGGTGGTTTTTCCACTCCCACTAGAACCAATAAGTGTCACAAATTCTCCCTTTTCAATTTTTAAATTCAAATCAGGAATGACTACATGGTCTCCATAGGATTTTCTTGCATGTTTAAATTCAATAATCGTATTCAAGAAAACCACCTCCTATTCCTTTAGTAGCCCAAGTTCATCTAAGAACTCTTTAGCTACTTGTTTTGGTTCTTTTTTATTAACCTCAACTTCATAATTCAAACGTGCCATTGTTGAATCACTTATTTTATTTTCTAATTTATCCAAGATTTCTTTAAGTTCTGGATATTTCGTTAATGTTTCATTACGTACCACATTGTATGCCATATATGAAGGGAAGAAGTTTTTATCATCTTCTAGTACAACAATTCGATCATCATTTAATTGACCATCTGTTGTAAATACGACGATGACATCCACATCTCCTTGTTGGATACTTTGGTATTTTAAGCCAATATCCAAATCCACCGTTTCTTTAAAATTGAAATCATATGCACTTTGTAGTGCTTCATATCCATCTTCACGTTCATAGAAATCATACTCTGCACCAAATGTTAATTGTGGTGTGTATTTGGCAAGATCACTATATGTTTTGATGTTGTATGCTTGGGCAATTTCTTTAGCAACAGCAATACCATAGGTGTTGTTGAATCCATAACCAGAAACCCAAGAGAAATCATATGCTTCTTTGTATTTATCTTGTAGTTCTTTAAACATGGACTCATGATATATACTTTTTTCTTTTAAAACCGCATTCCATCCTGTCCCTGTATATTCTGGATATATATCAAATTCACCTTTTTCCATTGCCGGTTGAATATTGCTTGTTCCTCCACCAACACCTTCAGTGATTTCTACAGTAAGATCACTTTCTTGTTCGATTAATATTTTTAGTGCTTCACCAATGATCATCTGTTCCGTCATTGGTTTTGTGGCTAAGTGAATCACTTTATCCGTTTTCCCAAATATGTTACTAAACAACATTGCAAACACTAATAAAATAACAACCGCCGCACTTGCAATTTCTACGAACATCTTTCGTTTTGCATTTGGACGACGTGCAGTTAGTGCTTTTTCTAAACGACCAAAGATAAAGTCCATAAAGAATGCTAATAAGGCAATCAGTAAACTTCCTGCAAAAGTCATAACTGCATTATTAGTTGTAATTCCTCGATAAATAGCAACCCCTAATCCTCCAGCTCCAATAAATGAAGCAATACCCGTTAAGGCAATCGTCATGACAACCATATTACGGAATCCTGACATGATGGTTGGTAATGCTAATGGTAGTTTAATTTTCCATAATATTTGCATCTTTGTACTACCCATCCCTTTGGCAGCTTCAATGATTGCAGGATTAATATTGGTAATTCCTGTATGGGTGTTTCGAACCATTGGTAATAGTGCATATACAACAAGGGCAATAATAACTGTTGTATTTCCAATACCCGAAAATGGAATTAAAAATCCTAATAGTGAAATTGACGGTATTGTATATATAAAATTGACAATCCCAATCACTATATTACTACTTTTTTGGTGTTCACTAATCCATATCCCTAGCAGCAATCCAAGAATGGTTGCAATCAATATGGCAATTAGTGATATTTGCAAATGTTGAAACACTAAATTCAAGAAAAAATCTGCGCGATCATGAAATAGCGTCAACACATCCATTATAAAATCCATGTACCCTTTCCTCCTTTTTGTTTATTTAATCATATATGATTTGAAACTATTTTACTTGTCAAATGCTCAATATTAAAAGGTGTCTACATACTTGTAAACACCTTGTTTTTTTCAATACAATTTCTATTTCTCAATAAATAAATCTTTTTTTTATCTTTGCACACGTCCAGATCCATCGCCCAACGCCAATGTATTTACATCTTCAACACTCACCAAATTAAAATCACCTTGAATCGAGTGTTTTAAAGCACTTGCTGCTACTGCAAATTCAATGGAATCTTGTGCATTATACTTATGAAGTAGTGCATAGATTAAACCACCACCAAAGCTATCACCACCACCGACACGGTCAGTAATGCGTAAGTCATACTTTTTAGAAAAATATGCTTTACCTTTTGTATATAACATAGCTGACCAACGGTTATCGGATGCGCTAATAGACTCTCTTAACGTAATTGCAACGTGACTGAAATTGAAACGTGCTTGCAGTTGCTTAGCCACATCGATGTAACCTTCATGGTTAATTTCTCCACTTGTAATATTTGTGTTTGATGCATAAATATCAAATACATCTGCTGCATCTTCTTCATTAGCAATGCAAACATCCACATAATCGCATAATTTGCTCATTACTGCATTTGCTTCTTCTTTTGACCAAAGTTTTTTACGAAAGTTTAAATCACAAGTAATCATAATTCCTTTTTCTCTTGCTTTTTCACAAGCAGTTAATGTAATATCTGCAAGTTCTTTTCCAAGTGCAGGCGTAATTCCAGTAAAATGAAATATATCTACTCCTGTAAAAATTGTATCCCAATCAAAATCATCTTCTGTAGCTTTCTGCATAGCAGATCCAGCACGGTCATAAATCACCTTGCTTGCTCTTTGTGATGCCCCTTTTTCTAGGTAATAGATTCCAACGCGATCCCCACCGCGTGTAATCATAGAAGTATCCACACCATATTTTCTTAATGTATTAACAGCACATTGGCCAATTTCATGTTTTGGTAACTTTGATACAAAAGCCGCATCCACTCCATAATTTGCTAGAGACACCGCAACATTTGCTTCTCCACCACCAAACGTAGCTTCGTAACTATCCGTTTGAAGGAACTTTAAATATCCGTATGGGGCAAGACGTAACATAATCTCACCAAATGTAATAACTTTCATAATTTTACACCTTTAATTTTTTTCACTAAATTTGTTGCTTCTTTAACAAGAGCAGTAATTTGTGAAAAGTTCTTTTCATTAATTAAGTTTTCTTTTACCATCCAACTTCCACCGCAACAAATAATATTCGAACATGATAAATACTCTTCTAAGTTTTTTTCGTTAATTCCACCTGTCGGCATGAATTCCAACTGAGAGAATGGAGCACTTAATGCTTGAATTGCTTTTACTCCACCACTCGTTGCAGCAGGGAAAAACTTAACAACTTCAAGTCCAAGCGTACATGCTAATTGTGCTTCCGATGCAGAAGTTACACCTGGAATAATTACATAGTCTTTTGCTTGGCAATATTTGATTAAACTCTCATTAATACCTGGAGAGATTAAAAAATCTGCACCTGCTTGTATTGCTTGATCTGCTTGTTCATTTGTTATTACAGTTCCAGCTGCAACCAACATATCTGGATATGCTTTTTTAATATTTGCAATTGCTTCGCTTGCACAAGTTGTTCGAAATGTAATTTCAGCAGCAGGTAAACCACCAGCAATTAGTGCTTTTGCTAATGGAATTGCATCCTTACTTTGATTTATTTTAATTACTGGCAATATGCCACATTTTAGAGTTGTTTCTTTTATTTTATTTATATTCATCATATTTTCCTTTTTAACATTTTTTACTTATTGCTAAATATAGTTTTGCTATATTGTATCCAGTGAATTCCATGCACTGTTCACCTGTAATAAGTGCTTCATCTAAGCTACTAATTTGATTTAATATAGAAACTGCAGCTGTCATTCCGACTCCGTACATTTCATCTATATTCAAATCGACACTGCCTGCTAAGGCAATAACTGGTATATCCTTTTGTTTTGCTTCATTACAAATTCCAGCAATGACTTTTCCATGAATTGTTTGTTTGTCTATTTTACCTTCACCAGTAATAATTAAATCAGCATCATCGATTAAACTAGAAAAATTTAATACATCCTTCACATAATCTATCCCAGCGATATTTTTTGCTCCTAACGCATATAATGCACCAGATAATCCTCCTGCTGCACCGGTTTTTTCAACCAATGCGATATCCTCCCCAGTTGATTGTTGAATAAATAGGCTAAATTCTGACAAATACGCTTCTAAATCTTTTTCCATTTGATTTGTTGCACCTTTTTGTTTTCCGAACATATAGGTTGCTCCAGTTGGTCCAATATACTTTGCATCCACATCACAAAGCGCACTTATTTGAATTCCTTTTAATTTTTCCTTTGCTTTTTTAAATGATTTTTTTGCTAATGATAATGCTGAAGACACATTCTTAACATCACAAATAGGGACATCGCCTAGTGCACAAATGCAACCAAGGCCACCATCATTCGTTCCCGTACCACCAAGTCCAATAACTATGTGCTTTGCTCCTTTATCAACTAACTTCGAAATCATTAACCCTAATCCGTATGTTGTTTGCAGTAATGGATTTCTATCTTCTTTTTTTATAAGAGTTAATCCACAAGTGTCTGCGGATTCAATGATTGCTGTTTTTGATTTTTCTACCCATCCATATCTAGCTTCGATCGGTTTTCCAGTTAACTCAAACGTATACATACTTTCTATGTTTCCTTGTAGAGTAGGAAGAATAGAATCCAGAATCCCTTCTCCACCATCGGACATAGGAATAAGTATCGGCAAATAATCATTCCCAAACACGCGATCAAACCCCCGTCTTGCTGCTAAACATGCGTGATGTGCAGACATGCTTTCTTTAAATGAATCACACGCAAATACAACCTTTATCATTTCCTATCACACACCATTATCACATCATCAATAGTCACGTTTTTTTCAATTTCTAATCTCTTGGTTATTTTATTTTCGCTTATTAAAATAACCATAGTTGTCAAATCAATTTGTTTTTGCTTCAAAAAATTCGCATCTCCTTCCATGAGAAGCATTCCACGTACTACCTCATCACCTTCATTTACATGAACATCTATACCCTCACCATCTAGAGTAACTGTATCTAAACCAAAGTGAATTAATAACTCTAGGCCTTCACCCGTCGTAATTCCAATTGCATGTTTTGTCTTTGCAACCATTGTTACTTTTCCATTTAACGGAGCGGATATTTTCAGCTCATTAGGTTCAATCGCGAAACCATCACCCATCATCTTCGATGCAAATACTTCATCCTTTACATTTTCTAATGCTACATATTTACCATTCATTGGTGAATACACATTTTGACTCTTCTCTTTTTTTAAAAATTTAAACATAAATCTCCTCTTTTCTTAAAATAATAAATATATGTATAGTGGTATAGTCACCACTGAAATAAGCGTAGTTAATGATATGCATATAGTTGATATTCGCACATCTATGTTATATTCCATTCCTAACATCAGCGCCAATGAACCCGACGGCAACATGAAAGAAAACATTAGCAACTCTTTCATGAACGTACTCACATCTATACACTGAACTATAAGGTATCCAAGTATTGGAAAAAGTAAAAGTTTTAGAAAAAGCAATTTACACAACGAAAACATCTCATTGCTTGTAATTGAAGAACTAAGATTAATATTCACACCTACTACAATCATACTTAGTGGCACTGTCGCATCTCCAAGCAAATCGAATACTCCTGTAAGAACAGTTGGAAGTTGAATACTTGTAAAAAAGCAAATTAAACCCACAAATGATGCCAATACACCAGGAGATAAAAATAGTTTTATATAACTTCTTAGATCTTTTTTTATTGAATCTTTGCTAAGCAAATATACTCCATACGTGTATATAAGAAGATTGAATGGTAAATGCATCACAGTAAATACAAACACTGCATATTCACCATACATAACCCTTAAGAGTGGATAACCGATAAACGCAATGTTCGAGAAAACCAACATAATCTGGTATATAGAACTTTGATTGTCCTTTTTAAAAAATAAATGAATTACTATTTTTACAATGACAATGAAAACAGCATACAGAAAAACTCCAAGTACTAAACAAATGATCATATCAGAATTATCAAGTGTGCTTGAACTAACCGAGGATGCAAGAACCATTGCTGGTGTAAGTATGTTTGCAACAATGTATGAAATAGGTTTTGCACTTTGTTCATTTAATATATTTTTACTTTTTATATACACTCCAATTAGTATAAGTACAAATAATTGGAGCATTGTTTTTAATAAAACACCAAAATCCATTTT
Organism: Breznakia blatticola; assembly: GCF_004365815.1. Lineage (GTDB taxonomy): Bacteria > Bacillota_I > Bacilli_A > Erysipelotrichales > Erysipelotrichaceae > Breznakia > Breznakia blatticola. Next base: position 15,889 of record NZ_SODD01000039.1, on the reverse strand, counting down.
TTCTCCTTTCATTTTGAGTATGGTATAATTTATATGAGGTAACATATGAACGATATTAGATCTATTCCTGTAGACAACTTAAATAAAAGTGAATTAAAGATTTTAGATTATATATATACACATGTTGATGACGTACATTCAATGAGTGTTCAAGAGTTTGCAAATGCAGTCAACTTCTCACCCTCATCTATCATTCGTTTTTGCAAGAAAATTGGTTTTTCAGGATTTGCCGAACTCAAATTCTCATTAAAAGCCCCAAATGAAAGAAACGAACCATCTGTCATTGAAAATACAAATATTAATCGTATACTTTCTGATTTATCTTACGATATTGATGGCACAATGAGAGTTCTAAATGAAGGTGATATAGCAAAGGCTGTAGATTTATTAACTACAACACAAAGTATCCATTTGTTCGATAGTAGTGGTCTAACTGGAGTCATTGTTGATTATGTTGAAAAGTACCTATTTACTATCGGACGACAAAATGTTTATAAATATGACGCAGAACATCAACTCAAACACGTTGTAGAAAAACTTAGCCATAATGACTTGCTTTTGATGATAAGTGCAAGTGGAAATTTTGGACCTGCATTTGAAATTGTTAAAACTGCTAAATTTCATAATATTAAAGTTTTATCAATTACACCTTTTCAGAAAAACAATATTGCTGCTTTATCTGATGTTAGTCTTCGTTTTTTTACATACCAAAGAAAAAATATAAATACAGACTTTACATCAAGATTACCCATTTTCTATGTAGTAAACGATTTGTTGCAAACCTATGTGGCTTCGCTACAAGAATCGGAGGTGCATCATGATACAAATAATTGAAAAAGCATACACATTACAGCTAACAGAAAGCGAACGTGAACTTTTGACATATTTGCACGAAAATATTGAAAGTATCCCTTACATGAGTGCTCAAAAAATAAGTGAAAATTCATTTGTCTCTAGTGCAACTATGACTCGTTTTTGTATTAAACTTGGTTTCTCTGGTTTTCATGATTTAAAATATCAAATCAAGCAACAACTCTTACAAGCTGAAGGAAATGCAAGTAAATCAAATATCATTACGCTGTTTAATAAAACAACGGAAGATGTAGATATCCATTCTCTAGAGAAAATTCTTTCTTTTATCAAATGTGATAGTTCTTTATACATCCATGGGAGCGGTCTTAACTATATTTGTGCTAAATATTTGCACGTAAACCTTACAACAGCTGATCGTCCATGTATCTTAATTGGAGATCGCCATGTTTTATATAGTTTGAGTGAGTCAATGCAAGAAGGTACTCTCTTTATTATCTTTAGCGGTGATTCTTCGTACGACAGATACAAGAAACTAGCAGAAAAAATACATCAAATGAAAGGTATTCTAATTCTAATAACAACGAAGAAAGATTCACGACTAGCATCATATTGTGATGCTGTCTACTGCGTAAAAGAAGATAATTTCATGTACCATGATAAAGAAATTAACCCACGTATTGGGATGCTAACTATCACACAAATTATTATTGAGATGTATAGTTCTGCATATATGTTAAATAATAAGTAAGAGCAACTTTCGTTGCTCTTTTTTTTACCTTACTGCCATTGCTGATTTCACAGCATTTGCAACTTTTTCTACTTTTGGTCCATACACTACTTGAATATGTGTTTCCGATGGTTTGATGATTCCTGCAGATCCAGTTTTTCTGAGTAGTTTTTCGTCTACTTTTGACATGTCAACTACATCTACTCTTAATCTAGAAATACAATTGTTCACAGTTTTTATATTTTCATATCCACCTAGACCTTCTATTACCATAAGTCCAATTGGATCTCCTAGTGCTTTTTCTTCACCTTCTAAATACTCTCCTTCAACTACCTCTTCTTCCTCTACATCAATAGACAAAGATTTTTTTGTAAGATACCATTTGAAAGTAAAGTAGTAAATTGGCATATAAAATAATCCAACAATTACAATCCAATACCAGTTTGAACCAGGCTGTAAAACACCCCAAATAAAGAAATCAATGACTCCCCCTCCGGTATTCCCAACGATAACTCCCAAGACAGACATAAGCATAAATGATATACCACCCATTACTGCATGAAATAAGAATAAAGGAGGTGCAATAAACATAAACGCAAACTCAACTGGTTCAGTAATTCCTGAAATTACACAAGCTGCAACTCCAGCAAGAAGTAAAGCTTTTACTCTTGCTTTCTTCTCTTTTGGCGAGGTTTTATAAATTGCAAGTGCAGCTGCTGGTAATCCAAACATCATAAACGGCATTTTCCCTTGTCCTAAAAACTGAGTAAAAGGACGCATTGTTTCGATAGGAACTTTATCAAAAAATTGTAAGAATATGTTTAAACATCCCTCAACTCCTTCATATATCCCACCTACAGCAGTTGTTCTAAATACACCATTTAATACATGGTGAAGACCTGTAGGTATTAATAGTCGTTCTAAGAAACCAAAGATAAACACTCCAAATGCTCCTGCTTCTCCAATTGCAGTACCTAGTGCATTAATTCCCATTGAAACTGGTTCCCATACTATTGGCATAACTTGTCCAAGTAGTGCAGCTACTAATATTACAATAATTGAAACAAATCGTTTTCCTCCATAAAATGCAATCGCAACAGGAAAGATAATTTTATGAAATCTATTGTGTAAAGCTGCTACTACTACCCCTATAAGAATTCCCGCAACAGCCCCCATATCTACAGTTTCTACACCTAGAATAGCTGAGATTTTCATGGCACTAAAATCCATAATTCCTGAACTTATCATTACACTCGAACTTACTAAGAAAGTATAGTATCCGATGAATCCAGCAAATGCTGCAATTTCTTTATCTTCCTTTGCCATTCCAAATGCAATTGACATTGCAAATAAAACTGGAATTAGAGTAAACACAACACCAGAAACTTTGTTCAACATAGTAATGATATAACTTACTCCACCATTTGATAGGAATGGTAATACTTCTATAACTTGTGGTTTTAACAACGCAGCAGTTAATCCAAGAACAATACCACAAGCAGCCAATGCTGCAATAGGCATCATCAAACTACGGCCAAGCGCTGATAAAAAATCCATAATTCTTCTTTTCATATTTAGACCCCTTTTATATTTTGTTTAGTTATTTCAAATCTGGCCACATTCCTTTGTTTGCTTCAATTAATGCATCAAGAATCTTTCTTGCTTTTTTACCATCATTAATCATACGATTTAAAGTGAATGCCTCCAATGCTTTTTGATATGACTTTTCGAAGTATGCATCAGCAATTAGTTTTTCACATGATACTTGGTTTACTAGCAACCCAAGATTAAACTGTGGAATATTTCCTACACGCATCGGTCTTGGACCGTTTGTTCCAAGTTCACATACTACTTCAACCATAGCATCATCTTGCATGTTATTAATTGCTCCGTTATTCTCTACAATTAAAATGTGGCGGTTATTTTTGTTATAAGCAATGGCTTCTGCAACGTTGATCATCATTTCTGCATGCGCATCACTAATATCATCAAATTTGTCACCTAGTGTTCCAGCGGCAATTACTTCTTTACACTCAGTGAATACACGTTTTTCACGACCTGCCATTACTTCGTCGGCACGTGTGAAATCTGGATTTAGATGAGAAGCTTTGTATTCTGGATATAAGTAGTATTGATTGTACGTATTTGGTAAAAACTCTGGATAATCTTTCATCAGTGTTTCTACCATTCCATATGTATCTAACCATGATGGATCACGTTGTTCTGCATCCTGTGGTAAGAATCCATTTTGGCTAATTAAATCCTTAATTTTAGGCAATAAATCTTCTCCTGTATTTATATCATAAATATGTGTAAACCATCCGTAGTGATTTAAGCCGAAGTATACTGGATCTAACGTTTCCCAATCAACCCCTAACAATCTACTGCATGAACGAACTACATTTTCTGGTTGATCACAAATATTTAAGATTCTCTTATCATTTGGAAATTCTCTACGTAATGCTTCTGCTACAATTGCTGCAGGATTAGAGTAGTTTAAAATCCATGCTGCAGGTGCAAATTCTCTAATATCATGTACTGCCTTGATCATATCAACCACTGATCGAAGACCATATGCCATTCCTCCTGCTCCACATGTTTCTTGACCAACCATTCCCATAGATAAAGGAATATGTTCATCTTTAGCACGCATCGGTAACCCTCCTGCACGCATTTGCATAAATACAAAATCCATTCCTTCATATGCTTCTTTAACATCTGTTGTATATACAAATTCTAATTCAGGAAATTTTTCATTAAATAAAATCTCTCCGAATTTACCTATAATGTCTTGACGTTCTTTGTCGATATCGAATAATACTAATTTTTTTAGCGGGAACTGTTCTCTCATTCTCACAAATGACTTTAAGAATCCCAAAGTAAATGTACTTCCTCCACCAACAATACATACGCTAAATTTTCTCATAATTACTAATCCTTTCTCTGATTTATTCAACGGCCTTTTGAATACAATTGCAATATAGCACTTACACAGAAAAATGAAAACACTTTAATAAACTCTTGATTGTAAACCCTTACAACTGAAATTATTTACAAAAACGGAATTTTTTTCATAAAGAAAAAGGGATTAAAAACATCCCCTTAACCGTTATTTAATATATCCACCTTTCATCGGTGATACTGCATTTTCTGTATATGTCTTTAGTACCCCATGTGTATACTTACTCACCCTCTTTTGCCAACGCTTCATCCTTTGTTCTAAAATACAATCCACTTCATGAGGCGAACATTCAATACCGTTTACTCCAATTATGTTCAATGAGCGATTAAGTATGTCAATTTCAACAATATCATCATTCTCAATTAACGCTATTGGTCCACCATCAACCGCTTCAGGCGAAACATGACCAATTGCTGGACCTTTACTTGCTCCAGAAAACCTTCCATCTGTAATTAACGCAATTGTAGTTGCTAAAATTGGATCAGAGGAAATCGCTTCGGTTGTATAAAACATCTCCGGCATTCCACTGCCTTTTGGTCCTTCATATCGAATAATGACTGCATCTCCTGGGTGAATATTTCTAGTAATTACCGCATCCATCGCTTCTTCTTCTGAGTTGAATACACGAGCACGTAATTTTGCATGAAACATCTCTTTAGGAACTGCCGAATGTTTAACAACAGCACCTCCGGGTGCAAGATTACCTTTTAAAATAGCAATAGTTCCATTCACTCCAATCGGATTATTAATATTATGTATGATATCACTTGGTTTAAGTTTCCATTCCTTAAGATACACTTCTGCCTTTTCATAAAAACTATTTCGTTTGCAATCTTCTAAATTTTCTTTGAGCGTCTTCCCAGTAACAGTTTTAACATCTAAGTGTAAAAACTCTTTAATTTCTTCCATAACACGAGGAACTCCACCAGCATAGTAGAAGAACTGCGCCGGCCATTTACCTGCTGGGCGAATATCTAGTAAATATTTAGCATTCTTGTGCATTTGATCAAACATTTCTGCATCAAATTCAATACCGAATTCATTAGCAATTGCAGGAATATGTAAAAGACTATTTGTCGAACCTGATATTGCAGCATGAACCATAACCGCATTTTCGAAGCTTTCTTTAGTAACTATATCACTAGGTTTCCACCCTAACTCCACAAGTTTCAGAACTTGTTCACCAGCCAATCTTGAAATTTCCGATAAATCTTCAGATGTCGCAGGCATCAAGGCACTTCCTGGCAACATTAAACCCAAAGCTTCTGCCATAATTTGCATTGTTGATGCTGTCCCCATAAATGAACAAGCTCCGCACGATGGACAGGCATGCTGTTTATAATACGTCAATTGTTGCTCACTGATTTCACCACGCTTACACATCGCACTGTATGTACCGATTTGTTCCAAGGTAAGTAAATCTGGACCCGCATCCATCACCCCACCCGTCACTACAATACTAGGAATATTCACTCTACCAACACCCATCAAGATTGCTGGTACGCTTTTATCACAACTTGCAATAAAAACTCCACCATCAAAAGTAGTAGCATTAACATGAATTTCTATCATATTTGCAATCATGTCTCGACTTACCAAAGAGTAATTTATTCCATCATGACCTTGCGCCATTCCATCACAAATATCTGTAACATAGTATTTCGCGGCTTTTCCGCCACTATTATTCACAGATAACTCCGCATTTCGAACAAGTTCATTCAAATGTGCACTTCCCGGATGACTATCACCAAATGTGCTTTCAATAATAATCTGCGGTTTTTCTAAATCTTCACTACTCCATCCCATTCCCATTCGTAATGGATCCATTTCTGGAGCAATTTTTCTAATTTCTTGACTTTTTAATGACATTTTCTTTCCTCAACTTTCTGTTAAGGATTTGTAATTTATGAGATATAAGAAGTTTATCACAAAGATTTAAGTTTTTCATCAATTTGTTTCTTATATTATTTATATTAAAAACGGTACCTTCGCAGATACCGTTTTATTCTATTATTCGTCGATCGGTTCTTGATTGTCAGACATCAGTCCAACACGTTTGTAGATTTCATCTACATTTTTAAGTTGATACATTGGATCAAAACAGTCATCAATTTCTGCTTGTGTAAGTGTTTCACGCACTTTTGGATCAGCTTCCATTAATTCCTTAAATGGGATTTTATTCTCCCATGATTTAATCGCATTTGGTTGTACTGTGTCATATGCTTGTTCGCGTGACCAACCTTTTTCAATTAATTTCAACATAAAGCGTTGTGAGAAAATCACGCCATATGTCTTGCCAATATTTTCTAACATGTTATCTTCAAACACCGTTAAATTAGCAAGGATGTTTGTAAAACGACGTAACATGTAATCTAATAATTCTGTAGCATCTGGTGCAATGATACGTTCCACACTTGAGTGTGAGATATCACGTTCATGCCATAAAGGTACATCTTCATATGCACTTAACATATACCCACGTAATACTCTTGAACATCCAACGATGTTTTCTGAACCAATTGGGTTACGTTTATGCGGCATTGCGCTACTTCCTTTTTGTCCTTTACGGAAGTATTCTTCTGCTTCACGTACTTCTGTACGTTGTAGATGACGAATCTCTGTTGCCATTTTTTCTAAACTACTACCAATTAAAGCAAGTGTCGCAAAGTATTCTGCATGACGGTCTCTTTGCAGTGTTTGTGTTGAAATCTTTGCTGAATCAATTCCCAGCTTGTCGCAAACATAGTCTTGAACAAATGGTGGCGTATTGGCAAATGTTCCAACCGCACCAGAAATTTTTCCACATTCAACTCCTTTGGCAGCTTCTTCAAAACGTTTAAAGTTACGTTTCATTTCTTCAAACCAAAGTAAGAACTTCAAACCAAAACTTGTGATTTCTGCATGTACCCCATGCGTTCTTCCCATCATCGGTGTATTTTTATAGCGAAGCGCTTGGACTTTTAAGACATCCATAAACTCGCCTAAATCTTTATAAAGAATTGCATTTGCTTGTTTGTATAAGTAACCATATGCTGTATCAACAACATCTGTACTTGTTAGTCCGTAGTGCACCCACTTCTTTTCTTCACCTAAAGTCTCACTTACTGCACGTGTAAAGGCAACAACATCATGACGTGTTTCTTTTTCAATCTCATAAATTCGATCAATGTCAAATGATGCATTGTCCCAAAGTTTTTGCACATCTTCTTTTGGGATTTCTCCCATTTCACTCCATGCTTCACAAGCCAATATTTCAACTTTTAAATATGCATCAAACTTGTTTTGTTCACTCCAAATTTCACGCATTTCCGGTTTCGAATAACGATCTAACATAATTTACGCATTTCCTTTCATATCTTTTTTTCCAATATCTGAGCGATAGAATAGTTTATCACATTTGATTTTCTTCACATCTGCATACGCTTTATCATAAGCTTCTTCAAGTGTGCTTCCTACACCAACAACGATCAGTACACGACCACCATCAGTCACGAAGTTTCCATCTTTGTATGCACTTCCCATGTGATATACCAAACCTTCGACTTCATCCAGTCCAGTAATAATAGCTCCTTTTGTTGATGAGGCAGGATAGTTTTCACTAGCCATAACCACACCAAGAGTTACCATGTCATCCCATTCTAAATCCATCACTTTTTGATCCATGATATTGGTAATTACTTCAATGAAGTCACTACGTAATCTTGGTAATATAACTTCCGCTTCAGGATCTCCAAAGCGAGCGTTAAATTCAATGGTTTTGATGCCATCATCTGTTAGCATCAATCCCCCATATAAAAATCCAGTAAACGGTACGCCTTCTTCTTTCATACCTTTTGCCATTGGAACCATAATCTCTTGCATTGCTTGTGCAACAATTTCAGGTGTAATTTTACGTACTGGTGAATAAATACCCATTCCACCAGTGTTTGGACCTTCATCATTATCATATGCACGTTTATGATCTTGCGAGATTTCCATTGGAATCACAATATCATTGCAAACAAAACTCATGAGTGAGAACTCAAATCCTTCCAAACATTCTTCAATAACCACTTGGTTACCTGGAATATCAAAGGCAATATCGAGTGCTTCAAGTGCCATTTCCATCGTTGTGGCAACCGTCACACCTTTTCCTGCTTTTAAACCATCCTCTTTAATCACAATTGGCACACCTTGTTGGCGCACATAAGTAACTGCTTCATCTTTTGTTGTAAATGTTTGGTAAGCAGCAGTTGGAATATTGTATTTCTTCATCAACTTTTTCGCAAAGTCTTTACTTGCTTCCACTTGTGCTGCAGCTTTACTTGGACCAAAGATTTTCAATCCTGCTGCTTCAAATGCATCTACAATTCCAGCTGCAAGTGCATCTTCAGGACCTACAATTGTTAATCCAATTTCATTTTCTTTTGCAAATTCAATCAACGATTCAAAATCATCTTGTGCAATATCCACTTGTGTTGCAACATTGCGCATTCCATAACTTCCTGGAGCTACGAATACTTCTTCTACAAGACGTGAACGATGTGCTGCATCTGCAATCGCGTGTTCTCTTCCACCTTTTCCAATGACTAGTACTTTCATTATCATTCTCCTTCATCGGTTCTATTTTACTTGATTTGCTTCACAATCACAATATAAGACGAAACAAATACATATACAATTTACAAATATTTACAGTTCCAATCAATTGTCAATTTATAAAATAGGTTGTAAACTGAAAGCAAGTAAAGTAGAGAAACAAAAGGGAGTAAGTTTATGATTGAAATTTGTTTGTGTGAGGACAATCAAAGAACAAGAGAAAGAGAAGTTGAATTTCTCGAAGACTTTGATAAAAAACATAATGTAATGATGCAATTATCGACGTTTAAAACCGCAGAAGAATTGTTGTTTTTTCTTGCGGATCATTTAAAAGAAGTTGATATCTTTTTATTGGATGTATATTTACCAGACATGAGTGGGATCGAGCTGGCTAAGAAAATACGTAATATGGGCTCAGATGCCCAGATCATCTTTATTACATCAAGCAAGGACCATGTCTTTGAAGCATTTGATACCATGCCACTTCATTACATTACAAAAGATACATTTTATAGTGGAAAGCTAGAAGATGCATTATTAAAAGCGATTGAATTACGAAATACGCGGTCACCGCAATTTACATATAAAAAACGTGGAAGTGATCACTTTGTGGACACAAATGATATTTATTCATTTGAAATCAATGGTCGAGTTACTATCATTGACACGACACATGGAGTCGACGATTTTTATGGGAAGATGCAAGATCTAGAGGAAGCTTTACCAATGGATAGCTTCTTACGTGTGCATCGTTCATTTATCGTAAATATGAAACACATCATTCGGTTTTCTCCAACGATGATTACCTTGCGTAATGGAAAAGAAATACCGATTGGAAAATCATATTATGCAAATAGTCGCGGTGCATTTACAGATTATTTAAACAAAAGAGGTAAAGCATGAGTTTAGAAAAACAGGGTGTTGTGATTATCATGTGGATTGTGTATTGCTTATATGCCTTTCATTGTATGCAACGCGTATATCCACGACGAGTCAGTCTACCTATCTACTATGCAGCCATCCTGCTAGTATATCCAGCAACGTTATTCTTTGAGTTCCAATTTGACTATCCAGTGCAAATACTCATTTCGTTTATTGTGATATACATCTTAATTTTTGCCTTATTAAAAACACCGCTCTGGGGTCGCTTGTTTTTTACCACGGAGTATGTTCTTATTTATGTATTTACACAGTGTATTATTTCTTCATTGAACGCCATTGTGACTGGTGCTTCTTTCTACTCGATTTTCTATCGAGACGTAGCAAGCAAACCGATACCATTTTTCAGTTCACCGATTATCAGTATCTTTATGTATGCATTCGTTAATCATCTCTTGCGCGAGTTTAACATTTTTCGAATGTCACACTATAAGAAACTTAGAGAAATACTAACTACACTATTATTAATTTATGGAGTGATCCTACTTTGTTCAACTGCAATATATCAAGTAGACGATAATGATATCTTTATTCCAATCTATCACTTGACGATTGCCTTGCTATTATTTTCAACATATATTTGGATCTTTTTATATCAATACAACAACATTTCCTATATGGAAAGTGCACGAGATAACAATCGCTTATTACATTTAATTGATACCCAAAAAGTTCACTATAAGAAGAATGTTGATTATATTCGTTCTTTACGTAAAGTTAAACATGATTATCACTGGTTATTATATGAGCTTACTGAAAATAGTGAGAATTTAGATCATGAGCAATTACTTGCACGTCTGCAAGAACAATATGATTCTATTGATGCAAACTATCATCAATATTCAAATGACTTGTTAATTGACTCTATTATTTCTGAAACATCAGAGGTTTGTGAGCAACATGGAATCACCTTTGATTGTTCACTAAACATCCCAAAAGATATCGATTTTAGTGAAGATGAACTTTGCTTTTGTGTAGCAACTTTCTTAAATATGAGCATTGATAAAATCATGTCGAGTAACACAAAAGAAAAAGCATTACGTATTCATGATCAAAATAGTGAATACTGGTATGTAATGAACTTTGAATTAAGTGCAGATGATGTCGAACTAAGCGATAATCCAAATGTTCAACCTGATTACGTATTAGCTGATGAGATTATGGAAGCACATGGTGGATATCTACAATTCGATTACGACAAAGATAAGCAAATTTTACGTGCTACTGGTGTTGCACCTAAAGCATTAAAAAATCCAACGATACAAGCCTCATAACTTGTCCGTTGGATTTTCTTTATATATTGATGATGTATGGATCTTTCCATAAAACAATTTCATTTGCTTTAAGCGATGCTTGTACATCAATAATACGTTGATTACTTGAACCTTTGTATAACAATGTATAGGCACATAGCGATTGTATAAATTTTCCATCGACAAGTACATCGATTTCCTTAAGCAAGTCATACTTGCTTTCAGTAGCTAATAACTGTTCATAAGTATATCCGCTATATGCCCAAACATTGAAACTCTCATTTCTAACTTGCCTAACAATATCAATAAGTGCATCTGCTTGATCAAAAGGTTCTCCTCCTGATAAGGTAAGACCCTCTTGTAGTTGATTTGCTTTGATTGCTTTTACAAGTGCATCAACATCATAGAGTTCTCCGGCTTTTGCATCCCATGTTTCTGGATTATGACAACCAGGACAACCATGCGGACACCCTTGTGTCCATAAGACAACGCGTAACCCAGGTCCATCTACAATGCTATCAAATTGTAAAGGAGCAGCAAGTCGTATTTGTTTAGACATTGTGTTTAACGCGGTCTTTTTCCTCAGCTTTTTTACCATCATTGAAACGATCAAGCGTTCCTACCAAGTATCCTGTGATACGACGAATACGGTCGAATTTAATCGAACTTGTGCTTTCATCACGTCCACATTTTGGACAGATGTGTCCGTCAATCACACCAGAGAATCCACAAACTGTATCACGGTCCACTGGGTGGTTAATACTTCCGTATCCAATACCGCTTTCTTTCATATGGCGAACTACACGTTCAAATGCTGCTAAGTTTTTCACTGGATCTCCATCAAGTTCTACATATGCAATATGTCCTGCATTTGTAAGTTCATGGTAAGGTGCTTCAATTGCAATTTTTTCTTGCGCACTAATTGGGTAATATACAGGAACGTGGTTTGAGTTCGTATAGTAATCACGGTCTGTTACCCCACGAATATTTCCATATTTTTTACGATCAATACGTGTAAAACGTCCAGACAATCCTTCAGCAGGAGTCGCAATAACCCCAAAGTTTTGTCCATATTTTTTACATGCTTCATCACATTTAGTACGCATGTAACCAATAATTTCTAAACCAAGCTCTTGTGCTTCTTCACTTTCTCCATGGTGTTCACCAATTAAAGCGACTAAACATTCAGCAAGTCCAATAAACCCAATCGAAAGTGTACCTTGTTTTACCATTTCTTCAAGTGTGTCATTCCAGTCTAATTTCTCAGAATCAATCCACACACCTTGTCCCATTAAGAATGGGAAGTTTTTCACTTTCTTATTTCCTTGAATCATTGCTCTTTCTAATAATTGAGAAATTACCGTTTCAAGTTCTTCATCTAGTTCTTGGAAAAATGCACTGCGATCGAAGAAACCTTTTTCACCAACGACTCCATGTTTAATTCCCAAACGAGGTAAGTTGATGGTAGTAAATGAGTTGTTTCCACGACCTACTGGTGTGTTTTCTCCATTTACATTACTAATGACACGGGTACGACATCCCATTGTCGCAATTTCACTTTTGAAATCATTTGGATCATAGTATTGAAGGTTAAATGGTGCATCCACAAAGACAAAGTTCGGGAATAAGCGTTTTGCACTTACACGAATCGCTAATTGGAATAAATCATAGTTAGGGTCTTGTGGGTTATAGTTTACACCTTCTTTTACTTTGAAGATAAGAATTGGGAAAATCGGAGTTTCTCCATTTCCTAAACCTGCTTCTTGTACAAGCAATAAGTTCTTCATCAAGATTCTTCCTTCAATTGAAGTATCTGTACCAAAGTTAATACTAGAGAATGGTACTTGTGCACCAGCTCTTGAATGCATCGTGTTTAAGTTATGGATAAATCCTTCCATTGCTTGGTAAGTTGCTTTATCCGTTTCTTCACGCGCTTCGTTATATGTATATGTCGTAATCTTTTCAACCATTGCATCATCGATTGCAAATGTTGATTTTAAATATGCTTTTAATGCATCTGCATAATCATAATCCATATCCAAGCTTGGTAATTTACCTGTTTGCTTTTCAATGTTTTCTAAATCTTCTTTAATATTTTTATCACTATTCAATAATAGTTTTACAGCAATTTGTAAGTTATGGTTGTAGCGTTTTCTAAATGTTTTTGCCACACCTTTAGCTAAGTAGTAATCAAATGCTGGAATACTTTGTCCACCATGTTGATCATTTTGGTTACTTTGAATTGCAATTGCTGCCAATGCTGCATAACTTGAAATATCTTGTGGTTCACGTAAGAATCCATGACCTGTTGAAAATCCACCATGGAATAATTTATCCAAGTCAATTTGGCAACAAGTTAACGTTCCCATATTCATAAAATCTAAATCATGAATATGAATATCTCCAGCTTCATGCATTCTTGCATATTTTGGATTAATCACTTGTGACAAACAGAATTCTTTACTTACTGCACTACCATATTGCAACATCGTTCCCATGGCTGTATTTCCATCGATGTTAGCATTGTCACGTTTCATATCGCTATCTTCTGCGTCACTATATGTAATCTCTTCAATTGATTTCATTAAGCGTGTACGTAAGTTACGAATACGACTACGTTCAGAACGGTAAATAATATACGCTTCACTAGTTCTTGTGTGGTTTGTTTCAATCAATACACGCACAACTGCATCTTGCACTTGCTCCACAGTTGGTGTGGTATTGTGATACACACTGTTCAAATATCCAGTTACTTGATCAGTTAAGCGTTCTGCTTGTTCGTAATCTGCTTCTGTCCCATCTTCTTTAGCCACAGCACTTGCTGCTAAGTAAATTGCTCTTGTAATCTTTTCAGGTACAAATGCAATAATTCGTCCATCTCTTTTTTGAATATTTTCAATCATATGTATGCCTCCCATTTACGACTTCCGTACCAATATTATAGTACATATACAACAACTTTTTTCTTGAAAAGCATCTTTTTTCTTTCAGGAAAATGTAAAGTTTTTGTTTTCTTTCACAAACAAAAAAAGCAACCGAAGTTGCTAATATAAATTACGTACTCGATCCAAATAACTGTATTTACGATAACGTACGAATTTCACACGCTTGTTACTCATCTTACATTCAATGCGTGAGACATTATCTAAAGATAGGTTTTTATGGTCGTAGCAAATGAAACTATTTGTGAAGTCATCGCCAACAAAAGTAACCTTACGGTTTTCTTGTAGTAAGTATGGCACACGTAAGGAACGATGTTTACTATCTTGAATACCAGCAATTTCTGTTAATTGCATTACACGTATCCCGCTATCAATTACAGCACCATCCAAAGAACGGTTATATGCTGTTGATCCTGCTTGTGTACTTAGACACATTCCATTACCTTTAAACGTTTCAAAGAATTCATCATCAATATAAATATCCAATACTTGTGTACGTAGAATATTCTCAACTCGAATTTCATTTAGCGCATATACCGTATAATCATTAACATTGGCTTCTAGTAAATAGGAACTAAATACCTCATAAACATTGTCATCAATAATATCTTGGATACAACGGTCTACCTCATTTTCCGTGTAATCGGTAAAGAAACCTAATGTACCTGTATGGATTGCCACAAACTCAATGGACTCTAATTGATGAAGATAATGGTGTACTGCACTTAAAATCGTTCCATCACCACCAACACAAACAACTAAATCGGGTTGCTCTTCATCCACAACGTAGTTGTGTGCAAGCAAACGTTCTGTTATTTTTGTTTTAATATTTTGTGACTTCGCATCATTTTTTACAAATACAGAAAATTTTCTCATAAGCAGATCCTTTCTTTATGACATCCCACAGTTTCGTACTGTATGTTCATATTAATCATACCATAACCACCCTAAAAAGATATGGTTATGTGCATTCCATTTGATGAAGCAAGTCAGTATCTGTGGTATGATATAGCTATGAAAACACATATCGAAAAAGAATATAAAATTCTAGTAACAAAAGAGCAATTTGATCAGTTGATCACAAATTATCCAGAGATTGACTTCATCACGCAAACGAATTATTACTATGATAACAAAAACTATGAGATCATGAAACAAAAAGGAGCGATGCGGATTCGTGAAAGTGCTGGAACCAACCTCTTTACCCTTAAAGAAATTAAGGGAGACGATTTAATTGAATACGAACAAATGGTAGATACTGTTGATGCATCCGTATTTGAAGACAAGCAAATCCAAAAGGTACTAAACAAATATCATCTAGAAGGACCTTTTGAACTTGTTGC
This sequence comes from Breznakia blatticola, assembly GCF_004365815.1. GTDB lineage: Bacteria > Bacillota_I > Bacilli_A > Erysipelotrichales > Erysipelotrichaceae > Breznakia > Breznakia blatticola. The sequence goes on along the minus strand of NZ_SODD01000039.1, from coordinate 332 downwards.
TACATTAACCACAAAACGCGCAATGTATGTGGGAGATGGCTACGAACTTTGTTTTGATATCAGTACCTATGGAGATGTTACAGACTATGAAATTGAATATGAGTATACACAAGCGCATGATGGTCTAACAAACTTCAATGAAATACTTGCGAAAGTGGGGCTGACATACACATCAAACGCCCCTGCGAAAATTGTTCGTGCTTTGTCTAACAAAGGTCTTGATTTTTTAATTCAAAACTTGACTTTAGAAGTTAAAAAAGCATAAAAAATGGCTAAGCCCTTTATTCATAAGGTTTTAGCCATTTTTAGTTTCACACTTTTTTGTAGTGTAT
>NZ_SODD01000038.1 GCF_004365815.1 Breznakia blatticola | reverse complement strand
CTCGAACACAGAAGTTAAGCACTTTAACGGCGACGATAGCTTGGCCTGCCCAAGTGAAAATAGCAAATCGCCAGTTGATTAGACATCCATTTCGGATGTCTTGTTTTGTGTTTATATAAAATTCATATGATATACTTAAAAAAAGGAGTTGGACTATGAGTATAGATTTTAAAAAGACAGAAAAGGAATTATATACACCACCCAAAAAACCAACCATCATTAATGTACCCAAAATGCAATTTATTGCAGTAAGAGGAAAAGGAGATCCTAATGATCCAAACGGTGAGTATAGTCAATGTTTGGAAGCCTTATATGGAATTGCTTACACTTTGAAAATGAGTTATATGAGTGACTATCAAATGGAAGGGTATTATAAGTATGTAGTTCCGCCATTAGAAGGATTATGGTGGCAAACAGGCATTAAGGGATTTGATTATACGCGTAAGGATTTATTTGAGTATATATCTATGATTCGTCTTCCTGATTTTATCAAAGAAGAAGATGTAGCTTGGGCAATCAAAACGGCATCCGAAAAGAAAGGTAAAGATTTTAGTAGGGTTGAGTTCTTTGTTTATGATGAAGGAATGTGTGTACAGTGTATGCATATTGGACCATACGATGATGAACCTAAGACAATTGCGAAAATGGAAGCCTATATGAAAGAACAGGGATACGAACTTGATATTAATGATATGCGTCATCATCATGAAATATATTTAGGAGATCCTCGAAAAGCAAAACCTGAAAACTTACGAACCGTAGTTCGTCACCCAATTAAGAAAGTATAATATTTCAAGTACACTCTAGAAGGTTAGACTGTACTTTTTTTCATTTATGGTATAATATAAGCCGTATGAAAGATTTAAAGAACGCAAAGATATTGGTTGGATTATCAGGTGGTGTAGATAGTGCTGTAGCAGCATACTTACTAAAAGAACAAGGATACGATATTACATGTGCATTTATGCGCAATTGGGATGCATATGCAAATAACGATATTGCAGGTAACCCTACGATTCAAAATGATATTTGTCCACAGGAAGAAGACTACAATGATGCAAAAAAAGTAGCAGATAAACTTGGTTTAGAACTACTACGTGTTGATTTTGTTGAAGAGTACTGGAATCAAGTATTTACATACTTTATTGATGAATACAAAAAAGGAAGAACGCCAAACCCTGATATCTTATGCAATAAATATATAAAATTTGATAGTTTTATGAAGTTTGCGAAAGCAAACGGTTTTGATTATGTCGCAACTGGACATTATGCTAGAGTCGTACATAACGATGATGAAAGTGTGATGTTAAGAGGGACAGATAGTAATAAAGATCAAACGTATTTCTTGTGTCAAGTTTCGCAAGATGCATTAGCAAAAGCATTATTTCCAATTGGTGATATAGATAAACCAAGAGTAAGAGAAATAGCTAAAGAACTGGATTTGAATGTAGCAACAAAGAAAGATTCTACAGGTATTTGCTTTATTGGAGAAAGAAACTTCAGAGAGTTTCTAACAAACTATATACCGGCAAAAAATGGTCGTATTATCGATATTGATACGGGAAACGATCTAGGTGAACATGTTGGTGTACTTTACTATACAATCGGACAAAGAAAAGGTTTAGGTATTGGTGGCGAAGGTGGACCATGGTTTGTTGTTGGAAAAGATGTGGAAACAAATGAACTTTATGTAGCCGCAAAAGAAGATAATCCATGGTTATTATCTACTTCATGTCGTGTAAGTGGTGTAAACTGGTTTTCACGTAAAAAGCGACCAGAGACATGTAAAGCAACTGCGAAATTTAGATATCGTCAAAAGGATAATGATGTAGAAATTAAAATCATTAGTGATGATGAAGTTATGGTATATTATCCGCAAGGAGTAGCAGCGGTTACTCCAGGACAAGAAGCTGTATTTTATGATGGAGAAATCTGTCTTGGTGGTGGTGTGATTGAAGAAGTGTACAACCACGAAAACAAGGATGTACATCAAGCAATCAAGGAGAAAGTAAATGAATTTAGAAAAGACAAATCAATTTAAAGAAAACCTACTATCAAATAAACGCATGCTTGGTTTACTTGCCTGGTATTTTATCGGATGGTTATTTCTTGTTCCAATCGTTGTTTTGATTATTTTGGAATTAACACATACAACAAGTGATGTGAATTTATTATTCTTCACGTATTTAATCGGTGTTATTGTTGCTATCAAACTGGCATTGCCGCTACTTAAAGGCGAAACGAAGTTTAATGCTGGAGAGGCATTTCGTACGATTTTAATTGGTATTGGATTACTTTACCTAGTTAACATTATCGTTGGAAATCTAATTAGCTTATTAACAGAGACAAATACGAGTTCGAATCAAGAAGGTGTACAAACGATGTTTAATCAAAATATGGTGTTGCAAGCAATTGCAACAGTCATTTTTGCACCAATTTTAGAAGAACTTGTATTTAGAGGCGTTATTTTTAGAGGCTTACGCAAGTATGGATTTATCTTTGCTGCAATTGTTTCTGGTGGAATGTTTGGATTAATGCATGTATTTAGTTCATTACTTGAAGGAAATTTAGCTGATTTTACATATATAATTTTGTACGCATTATTAGGTGTGATTTTCTCGAAAATGTATGAAGATACCCACTCAATCTATGTGCCAATTATTGGACACGCATTTTATAATGGATTGTCGGTTTTAGCAATGTTTATGTTAAGGTGATATATGGATGAAAACAAACTGAGTATTGAAGGTTACTTTGTTGCTATCATTTTTCAAAGTGACCACTATACAGTCGCAAAGTTTAAAACAAATGAAAAAAACGAAAAGCAGTTTACAATTACTGGATACTTTTCAGAAATCTTAGAAAACCAACTGTATCGACTGTATGGAGGATATAAAGAACATCCTCGTTATGGTCTTCAGTTTGCATGTGAGAGTTATGAAAAAGTGTTACCTAGTGATGAAGATGCGCTCATTCGTTTTTTTTCAAGTTCACTTTTCAGTGGGATTGGAAAAAAAGCTGCGCAAAAAATTGTTAGTGCACTTGGTGAAAAAGCAATTGATATCATTCGTGAAGATCCTCTAGTCTTACGTCAAATACCAAGTTTAACGCAAAAGCAGATTACTGCAATTGAAGAAGGGATTCATAATACGATGGATGATTCTGTTGTATTTTTAACACAGTTTGGTGTAAGTCAAAAAAATATCTTAAAAATCGAAAGTATTTATGATAAACAAGCCATTGATATTATTAAGAAAAATCCATATCGTTTGGTTTATGATGTTGATGGAATTGGATTTAAAACCGCTGATAAAATCGCAATGAAACTAGGATTTGAAACACACAATCCTGAACGGATTAAAGCAGCTATTGGTGCTCTAGTTATGCAACTATGTATGAATACAGGAAATACATATGTGCCACGAGTAGATGTTCAACGCCGTATTCAAAAAGAGTTTGGGTTTATTGAAGAAGAACAATTTGAAGAATACTTAAGTGATTTAGAATTTGAAAACCAAATTGTCGTTGAAGATGAAAATCTATACCATATTAGTCAATATGAAGCCGAAACAAATATTGCACATACATTGACGCATTTTCCTCAAGTAGAGTTTATAAAAAAAGCAGGAAAAGAAATCAAAGAACGAATTGATGTGCATGCCAAACAAATGCAGATTGTTTATAATGAAAAACAAATTGAAGCGATTGAAACAACCTTTGCATCTCCATTGTCGATTTTGACTGGAGGACCAGGAACTGGTAAGACGACAATTGTTAAAGCGATTATTGATATTTATAAAGAGATGTTCCCATATTCTACAATTGCGTTGTGTGCGCCAACAGGGCGTGCTGCTAAACGTTTAAAGGAACTTGCAGGAATTGATGCAATGACGATTCATTCGCTCTTAAAATGGGATTTAGAGAGTAATACGTTTGCCGTAGATGAGCATGATCCAATAGAAGCAGATTTTATTATTGTTGATGAGTTTTCAATGGTTGACAGTTGGCTGTTTCATAATTTGATCAAAGCAAGTGCAAAGGTATCACGTATTCTACTAATTGGAGATGAAGATCAGCTTCCATCTGTAGGACCTGGATTTGTACTTCGTGATTTATTATTATCTAAGTTGTGTCCAATTACACGTCTTGATCATATTTATCGTCAAAGTGAAGGTAGTGAAGTAATCGAACTTGCGCATGAAATAAAAGAGGGAATGATTACATCCATTCACGGAGAAAACGATGTAAAGATGTATCCTTGTGAGAACTATCAAGTAAAAGAACTTGTTGGTAAAATTGTACAAAGTGCATTGGATAAAAACTATGATGAAATGGATATTCAAATTCTTGCTCCTATGTATAATGGAGTGGCAGGAATTGATGCTATTAATAAAGCGATGCAAGCATTGTGTAATCCACGTAGTTATGAAAAAAACGAGCTACATTTTGGCTATCGTACCTTTAGAGAAAATGATAAGGTACTTCAACTTAAAAACCAACCTGATGAGTATGTCTTTAATGGAGATATCGGAAAGGTTATTGAGATTGTAACTGCTCAGGAAACCGTTGATCATCAAGCACGTATGATTGTTGATTTCGATGGGACGATTGTAGAATATACACCAGAGACATTTTCCAATCTAACACATGCATATTGTATTTCGATTCATAAAGCGCAAGGAAGTGAATATCCAATTGTCATTATGCCAATTGTAAAAGACTATAGTTATATGTTGCAACGACGTTTGATCTATACAGGAATTACACGTGCAAAACGTTCTTTAGTATTACTTGGAAGTGAAGAATACTTACAAAAAGGAGTATCACGACTGGATACACAAGATCGAAAAACAAGTTTATTAAAACGAATCAAAGAAGTTATTGATTGATACATATCGTGCTAGCCAAGTTTGGTTAGCATTTTTCTTTGAAATGAAGAAATATAGTAATGCGTATAGATGTATGCTATGATGAAATCGATAATAGTAAATGGGGGTGTATGTTTTATGAAAATCACAAAGAAGCGTGTACAAGCAGCTTTATTTTTGAGTTTACTACTTGCGGTATGTGTTTCATGTACAACATCGAGTACGAAACAAACTGTTTCCTTGTTTCATAAGAAGGAATTCGACGTTGGAGCGACTAGAGAGGGAGGCTCATCAATAACGATGGTGGATATGGAACATGAAACATACCAATTTGTTGATAAGCAAGAACCTGTACATGTACAACTGCAGTTTACAGTGGATACAAAAAAAGATCCAATCATTGAAAATGGGGTTTTGATTATTGATGGAAATGAAGCACTGGTGTATTCAATAAATGATGAAAAAATAAACGCACAGGATAAAAAGCAGTTTGAAGATATACTTGCTGATGTCGGAATTAGTGAAGATGAAGTTCTCGAACTCGTTTTAGAATTAGCAAATAGTTTTACATAATCAATGAATATCAAAAAGGTTTGCAGATGACTTTGCATTCCTTTTTTTACCTGTTGGTGATGTATACCTACCACTTAGTCTATATCGATTGTAAGAATGATTGTATTAAGATACACTACACTCGAAAAGAGGTAGTATTTATGAATGAAGTAAAACAATGGAAAAAGAATTTCTTTACACTTTGGTCAGGTCAAGCGATATCTTTACTAACAAGTGCAATTGTCCAGTATGCATTTATTTGGTATATCACAGATACAACAGGATCTGCAACTGCACTATCGATTGCCACGATGATTGCCTATTTGCCAATGGCTTTTTTAGGACCGTTTGCTGGTAGTTTTGTAGACCGCAACAATCGTAAAATTATTATGATGGTCGCAGATGGTATGATTGCCATAACAACATTATTTGCAATTGTCATCGCTTTTGGTGGTTCATTACCAACATGGATGATTTACATGGTGATCTTTGTACGATCATTAGGACAAACCTTTCACCAGCCATGTATCAATGCGGTAACGCCACTTATGGTGCCTTCAGATTATCTAGCAAAGGCAAATGGATATACCAATGCATTACAATCCATTTCATTTATCTTAAGTCCAGCAATTTCTGCTGCACTATATGCAATTGCTCCATTTTGGCTGATCCTATCATTGGATGTTGTAGGCGCAATTATTGGAATTGGAAGTGTTGCCTTAACACATATTCCGCGTTTATTAGATGAGGAAGAAAAACCATTGATGATATTCCAAGATACAAAAGAAGGTCTACAAACCTTAATGTCAAATAAAGGATTGTTTTATCTCGTGATTTTGGTTTCTGTATGTCAGATATTTATGATACCCATTGGAACATTCTTTCCTTTAATGAGTACCGAGTATTTTGGGAAAACGATTGGTCATGCAGGACTAGTTGAGACATTGTTTGCAGTAGGAATGTTAGTTGGTGGACTTGTCCTTGGTTTATGGGGAGGCACAAAGAATAAGATGATTACGATTTATGGTTCTGTTGCTTTATTTTCAATTGTTACGATATTACAAGGAATATTACCAACAAATGCATTTACTGTATTTGCAATCTTATCCATTGTGTTTGGCTTTTGTGGACCATTCTTCAATGCTACGTTTATGGCGTTGATGCAAGATAAGATCCAACCGGAGTATTTAGGCCGCGTAACAAGCGTTTCTATGTCTTTAATGACACTAGCTTCACCAATTGGACTTGCCTTAGCTGCGATGTATACTAACGGCTTTGGTGTACCTTCATGGTTTGTTTTAACTGGTGTGGTAAGTCTAGTTGTTGTCGGTTTTGGAATCTCTGTAAAAAGTGTTAGAAACCTTGATAAGCAAGTCTAAGTATGCTACAATTCAAACGTAAACGATGAAGAAGATGAGTACTTAGAAAGCTGTCTATATAGAGAGAAAGCGGTTGGTGAAAGCTTTTAGAAACAAGCTAGGGAAGCTACTTTGGAGTTTAAACGTACAATCTACGATACAGATAATTAAGGTGCATAGAGAAATCTATGAATCAGGATGGTACCGCGTATTCACGTTCCTGTTATTGGGAACGTTTTTTTATTGTAATGGAGGAAAAAAAGATGAAATATAGAAGTGGAAATGAAATACGACAATTGTTCTTGGATTATTTTGCAAAGAATGGACATATGATTGAACCAGGTGCATCATTAATCCCACATAACGATCCTACTTTGTTATGGATTAATGCTGGAGTTGCAGCATTAAAGAAATACTTTGATGGTAGTGAAACGCCAAAGAGTAACCGTATTGCAAATGCGCAAAAAAGTATTCGTACAAATGATATTGAAAATGTTGGTAAGACAGCACGTCACCATACATTCTTTGAAATGTTAGGAAACTTTTCAATTGGAGATTACTTTAAGAAAGAAGCAATTCACTTTGCTTGGGAATTTCTAACAAGTCCAGAATATATCGGTATGGAAAAAGAAAAAATGTATATTTCTGTATATACAGATGATACTGTTGCATATGACACATGGGTTAATGAAATTGGTGTGGATCCAAGTCATATTTTAAAAACAGATGGAAACTTCTGGGAAATTGGAGCTGGACCAAGTGGACCAGATAGTGAAATTTTCTATGATCGTGGAGAAGCATATGATCCAGAAAACATTGGTGAAAAACTGTTCTTTGAAGAATTAGAAAATGATCGTTATATCGAAGTATGGAATGTTGTATTCTCACAATACGATGCAAATCCAGCAGTTCCAAGAAGTGAATATAAAGAACTACCACAAAAGAACATTGATACAGGAATGGGACTTGAACGTCTAGTATCGATTGTTCAAGGTGGAGAAACAAACTTCGATACCGATTTATTTATGCCAATTATTAAAGAAGTAGAAAAAATTGCAAGTCATCCTTATGAAGGGGAATACAAGATGGCATATCGCGTAATTGCTGACCATATCCGTACAGTTGTGTTCGCTTTAAGTGATGGAGCAATGTTTGCAAATACAGGACGTGGATATGTGCTTCGTCGTGTGCTTCGTCGTGCGGTTCGTTATGGAATTAAACTTGGTTTAGATAAACCATTTATGTACGACTTAGTATCTATTGTTTCTGAAAATATGAAAGACTACTATCCATACTTAATGGATAAAATTAGTTTTAATGAAAATCTAATTAAGACAGAGGAAGAAACATTCCACAAGACATTAAACCACGGTGAAAAACTGTTAAATGAAGAACTAGAAAAAATGGATGGAAAAATCTTCTCTGGTGAAGTTGCATTCAAATTATACGATACGTATGGATTCCCATATGAACTTACACAAGAAATCTTAGAAGAAGAAGGTGTGAGCATCGATAAAGAAGGGTTTGATGCACAAATGAAAGCACAGAGAGATCGTGCGCGCAATGCGCGTGGTGAATCTGGTTCTATGACAAGTCAATCACCTGACTTAATGGCTTTTGATAAAGAAAGTACATTTGTTGGATACGATAACTTACAAGCAAAAGCGACAGTTATTGGTGTATTCAAAGATGGGAAGAAAGTTGATTCATTAACTGAAACAGGAGAAGTTATCTTTGATCAAACTCCTTTCTATGCAGAAAGTGGTGGACAAGTTGCAGATAAAGGAATCATGAACTATGATGGACAAGCATATGCAATTCTTGATGTAAAAAAAGCACCGCAAGGACAATTCTTACACACGGTGGAATTAGAAGATGTTACCTTACAAGTTGGTGATGTTGTAGAACTTGCAGTAGATGAGAAAACACGTGTCTTAACAACGCGTAATCACAGTGCAACACACTTATTACAAAGTGCACTAAAAAAAGTAATCGGTGATCATATTGGACAAGCTGGTTCATATGTAAGTGATGAATACTTGCGTTTTGACTTCACGCATTTTGAAAAAGTAAGTGATGAACAACTTCGTGAAGTAGAAGCTACAGTTAATGCATTTATTGAATTAGATAATGATGTAAATATTGAATACATGAATATTGAAGATGCAAAGAAAACAGGTGCAACAGCAATGTTCGATGAAAAATATGGAGATGAAGTTCGTATTGTAAGTATGGGTGATGTCTCTATGGAATTCTGTGGTGGATGTCATGTTGACCACACAGGAAGTATTGGTGTATTTAAAATTGTTTCTGAAGAATCCATTGGTTCGGGAGTTCGTCGAATGGTTGCTAAAACAGGTTATGCAGCATATGAAGAATTCAAAGAAAGTGAAACAACTTTAAAAACAATTGCAAGTAACTTAAAGATGAAAACCGTAGTTGGTGTTGAAGATAAAGTAAAAACACTACAAGATGAACTAAAAGACTTACAAAAACAATTAAGTGCACTTGAAGCAAAAGCAATGCAAAGCCAAGCAGATAACATGTTAAATGAAGCACAAGAAGTGAATGGATACAAAGTTCTTGTGAAAGCATTAAAAGGTGCTGATGGGTCTGCATTGAAAGATATGGCAAATACGATGAAAGATAAACTTGGGTCAGCTGTGGTATTCCTAGCTAGTTATGATGCGCACAAAGTTGTATTTGTTGCTGCTGCTAGCAAAGATGTAATTTCTAATGGAATTCACTGTGGAAATCTTGTAAAAGAAGCTGCACAAATTTGTGGCGGTAATGGAGGAGGGCGTCCAGATTTAGCCCAAGCAGGTGGAAAAGATGCCTCAAAAGTTGATGAAGCACTAGAATCTGTAAAGAAAACGCTTGGATTGTCGCATTAAACTTTCCAAGTGTCCATAAATATTGTAAAATGTACTTATCCGAATAAGGGGGTATTAATATGAAAGATACAACACAAACAATGGCATTTACTTCTGATGATTTTAAAAAAGATAACATCAAACATGCATTACGTTTGGTTCAAGAAGCATTAGAAGAGCGTGGTTATAATTCGGTTAACCAAATCTCTGGTTATTTAATCTCAAATGATCCAGCGTATATTTCTTCACACAAGAATGCACGTACGATTATTCAAGGTGCTGACCGCTATGAAATCATTGAGGAACTTGTACGTTTTTACTTAAGTGCAATTAAGAATGAAGAATAGTATGGAGAAAATACTAGGACTCGATTTAGGAAGTGTAACCTGTGGGGTTGCAGTTAGTGATTTTATGGGAATTATCGCCTCAGCAGTGAAGACGATTCGTTTTGCTGATGGTGATTATGATGATTGCTTAAACCAAGTGTTAGCAATCGCTAAAGAAATGTCAATCAAGACGATTGTCTTAGGGTTACCTAAGCATATGAATGGTGATGTTGGAATACGTGGTGAGATATCGATGGATTTCAAAGAACGTTTAGAAGATAATGGTATGAATGTTGTCCTATGGGATGAACGCCTAACGACTGTTTCTGCTGAACGTACCTTAATTCATGCAGATGTTTCACGTAAGAAACGTAAAAAGGTCATTGACCAACTTGCAGCGGTAACGATTTTGCAAGACTATTTGAATAGTAAAAACTAGGGCGGAAGCCCTTGTTTTGTTAGAGGAGAGCTAAGATGGAATCAAATACAATGTTTATCCAAGATGAAAATGGAAACGAAAAGGAAATGCGCATATTATTCACATTTGAAAACGGTGATAAAAAGTATGTCGTTTTTCAAGATATGCAACCTGTAGATGATGAACTTTTCGCTTCAGTATACGACGAAGAAGGAAGTTTACTACCAGTTGAAACAGATGAAGAGTGGGAAATGATTGAAGAAGTCATTTTAGCCTTCACGGAGGACACAGAAGGTGTCTAAGAAAGTAAAGTTAATTATTGTCAGTGTAGTTGCAGTTATCATCGTTTGCTGTATTGCAACTTTTGCCATGTATAAAATCAATCTTGAACCAGTGAGTAGTAAAAGTGAAGAAGTTCGCTTCCAAATCGTTGATGGTGATAACCAAAGTTCAATTATTGATCGACTAGCAAATGATGGCATCATAAAAAACGAAAGTTTTGCGAAGATATCTGCAAGATTAAACGGATATGATTCATTTGCTGTTGGACTGTATGTAATCGATAAAAGTTGGAGTACGCCAAAGATTTTAGATTATCTAACAAAATCTGAAAATATAAAAAATGATGAAGTCCTTATCACGTTTAGAGAAGGAATATGGGCAAAAGACATTGCAGCTGAATTAGAGAAGAAACTAGGCATAAATGCTGAAGATTTATTAGCATTGTGGAATAATGATGAATTCTTAAAAGAAGCGATGAAACATTACGAGTTTTTAACCGATGATATCTTTAATGAATCATATCGCGTAAAACTTGAAGGATACCTTTTTCCAGAAACGTATTATTTCAATAAAGAAGCAAGTTTAGAAGATATAACATATACATTTTTAAATCAATTCGATGTGGAATACCAAAAAATCAAAGCAGATGTTGAAGCTAGTGATTTAAGTATTCACGAGATTGTGACACTTGCAAGTGTTGTGCAATTTGAATCTTCGACAAAAGAAGATATGGAAAATGTAGCAGGTGTATTTTACAATCGTTTAAACATTGGTCAAAAACTAGAATCAAGTGTAACTGTATGTTATTCACTTTATGAATTTGACAGCTGGTTAGATTGCGAAAAACAGTACACAGTGGAATCGCCTTACAATACATATTTGTATGAAGGATTGCCAATTGGACCAATTTTAAATCCAGGAAAAGAAGCATTAGAAGCTACATTACATCCTGCAAGTCATGAGTATTATTATTTTATTGCTGATGTACAAGGGGATGGAAAAGTATATTATGCAAAAACATATGAAGAACATCTAGCAAACGTCGAAAAGTATTTGGACTATTAAACATAGAATCTTTATAAAAAACATGGTATAATACCAAAGCGAAATAGAAAAACTAAAGGAGTGACGAACTTGGAAAATCAAGAAAAAGTATTAGTAACCCAAACCGGTTATGAACAATTAAAAGATGAATTACACCATTTGGTGCATGAAGAACGTAATATCGTAATTCAAGAACTTCAAGAAGCTCGTGCCCAAGGGGATTTAAGTGAAAATGCGGATTATGATGCTGCACGTGATCACCAAGCAAGAGTAGAAGCTCGTATTACTGAACTTGAAGGAATGCTTGCAAACATCGAAATTATCGATGATACAAAAACAAAGAAAAAGACAGTTTCTTTAGGTTCAACAGTTACGATTTTGGATTTGGATTCAAATACAGAAGAAACATACACAATTGTAGGTTCTGTAGAAGCTGATCCATTTAGTGGAAAATTATCGAATGTTACACCACTTGCTGCTGCATTATTAGATAGTAAGGTAGGGGCAACAGTTACAGTAACAAATGTTGAAAATCCATACAAAGTAAAAATTCTTAGTTTATCATAATTAAAAAAGTCCAAATGAATGGACTTTTTTTATGCTATTACAAACTTTTTTGATAGTTTTTTTGCATTTTATCAGAGTGATAGCCATTTGCTTCATAAAATGCATGTGCTGCTTTTCTAAATTCACTAGAAACCAGTCGAATACGATGAATATCCATTGCAGTTGCTTTTGCTTCTAATGCGTGTAGTAGACAACTACCAATCCCTTTGTGTTGAGATGATGGATCAACTGCTATTGCAAGTACATTTAACATGGTTTCTGAATAAAGTGTTGTATATACTTCAGCATGTACATAGCCTAAACATGTATCCGTTAGATTATCCGTATATACGATTAAAATATGATGTTTTGTATCGGTAAGTACAGTATTAATAGCATTTTGTGTGAGTGTTAACGAGGCATCATAACCTAGAGCGAGAGAATTAATTGCCACAATACGTTTTGCATCGCTTATCTTGATATTTCGTAACATAAAAAACCTCCAATATATAGATAGTATATATAGAAAAAAAGACAGCCACAAGGGCTATCTTTGCTTATTTTTCGACAACTGGAATTATCGGCTCATGTTGTGGAGTTGGATCTTTCAACATTTTGATGATGTTGTATGTATGGTCACCCATACGTTCCAAGTTACTTAAGATATCCACAAAAATACTTGCAGCTAAATCCTGTCTACATTCATTAGATGACATACGTTTGAAGTGACGTTTACGTCCTTTTTCTTCAAGCATATCTAAATAATTTTCTTTATCTTGAATCTGTTGTGCAATACTTTCATCAGGTTCAAAGTAATATTGCATAGTCAATTCAATCATTTCAATTACGACATTACTCATAGCATTAATATCTTCTTTCGCATGATCTGAGAAATCTTGTTTTTCATCATAAACAAGGTCATAGAATCCAATTAGATTCATTGTAATATCTCCAATACGTTCGATGTTTTTAATGACTTGCAAGTTAGCAATTAATGCATCTGTATCATCTTGTGCTAATTCTTCATGTGATATTTGAATTAAGTATTCTGTAATTTTTGAATCCAATGTGTTTACAGCATCTTCATATTGCTGTGTTCCTTCACGATGTTTTCCTGATTTTGTATTGAAGAACGCTAAACTTTCTTTTAGTTTTTCTTGTACTAAATCACCCATTTTTAAAGTTGCGTTACGTGCAGAGTTAATTGCTGCAGCAGGAAGTGTTTGAATTAATAATGGATCAAGTCCAGATGTGTCAATTTCGATTTCTTTTTCATCACTTCCACGAATCACGCGTTTTACAATGTACACCATTTGCTTAATAAATGGATAGGCAAGTATCGTAACGGTTAAGTTAAAGATAATATGTGCAACGGCAATTTGCATCATTGGTGCTAAATCCAGTGCTTCTGCGATATTTTTAATTAATCCCGTAACTGGGTTTAAGAATATCATAAACAAAAGTGTACCAAAGACGTTGAACATAACATGAATTCCGGCGGTTCGTTTAGCTGGCACGCTTCCCCCAATTGAGGCAAAAACGGCAGTAATCGTTGTTCCGATATTACTTCCAAATACGAATGGCAAGGCAGCTGTTAATTCAATTGCACCTGATTCATAAAGTTTTTGGACAATCCCAATAACAGCACTACTTGATTGCACGACGGCAGTTAAAATCGTACCTGCAATCATACCAAGATATGGCTGTTTTGCCATTTGTGTAGCAAATGCATGGAATTGCTCGAATTCACCTAATAGTGATAGTTCATCACCCATTAGACGAAGTCCAAAGAAAAGTAAACCGAATCCAAGGCATATCTGTCCTGCATAAATGTGTTTCTTTCGTTTTGAGAATAATGTAATCAGTACCCCAACAAACACGAATATGAGAGACATCTTTTCAACTTTAAGTCCAATTAGAAAAGCAGTAATCGTTGTTCCGATGTTGGCACCCATAATGATACCGACAGCTTGTTCTAATTTCATAAGTCCTGCTCTTACAAATCCAATGGTAATAGCAGTTGTGGCACTACTGGATTGAATGACAGTCGTAATGATTGCACCGATGATAATACCTTTCCAAGGTTTGGATGTATATCGATCAATGTAATCACGTAGCTTGTCACCAGCAATGCTTTTTAAACCAGCACCCATGTACTCGATTCCAAATAGGAATAGGGCAAATCCTCCAAGGATATAGTCCCATTGAACCGTTGGTGTGCTTGTAGCTAAATGTAGCATAGTAGTCCTCCCACGAAATATGACTATTCTTATTTTAACAATTTCTTTAGCAAAAAAACACAAAAACTTTCGCTTTTCCCATAAGATTTTTCACAATGGTTGAAAAAGTGGATAAACAATGGCTTTTCTTGTATAATTGAAGACAGTAAATAGAAGCAAAGGAAGTGTATTATGAAGTTAATTTCATGGAATGTAAACGGTATTCGTGCCGCAATGAATAAAGGGTTTTATGAATTCTTTGAAGAAAGTAGCCCAGATGTATTATGTATTCAAGAAAGTAAGATGCAAGAAGGTCAAGCTGAAATACTTACAGATGGATACTATCAGTATTTTAATAGTGCAGAAAAGAAAGGATATTCAGGAACCATCACTTTTACCAAAACTAAACCACTGAGTGTAACGTATGGGATTGGTGACAAGGAACACGATAATGAAGGTCGTGTAATCACTTGTGAGTTCAATGAGTTCTATCTAATTAATGTATATACACCGAATTCAGGTGAAGGATTAAAACGTTTGGAATATCGTATGCAATGGGATAAAGCGTTTCTTGCATATGTTAAGGAATTAGAGAAAAGTAAACCAGTCATCATTTGTGGTGATTTAAATGTTGCGCATACGGAGATTGATTTGAAAAATCCAAAAACCAATCGTAAAAATGCTGGTTTTACTGATGAAGAAAGAAACTCATTTACGCATATCTTAGAAGATGGAAAATTGATTGATTCCTTCCGTTATTTCTATCCAGATCTAGAAGGGGCATATTCATGGTGGTCATATCGTTTTAATGCACGTGCAAATAATGCAGGATGGCGCATTGACTATTTTCTTGTATCTGAGAAATTAAAAGATAAACTTGTAGGAGCAAGTATCCTTAGTGACGTATATGGTAGTGACCACTGTCCAGTAACTTTGGATATTAAGGCAAACTAATGAAGTTTCCATATCATAAAACAAGTGCATGTATTTTTGATTTAGATGGAACCTTATTGGATTCCATGGGATTATGGCAAGATATTGATAAGGAGTATCTTGCAAGATTTAATATTCCATTTGATGATCAAATTAGTGAAGATATCAAAAGTATGACATTTAATGAAAGTGCGGATTATTTTTTAGAGCGATTTGAGTTGCCGAAAACAAAAGAAGAAATTATGGATGACTGGAATGAAATGGCAGAGGAGGCGTATCGTGATACAATTCCAACCAAACCAGGAGTTCATGCATTTCTAGCGGATTTAGAAGCACACAACATCAAGATGTGTATAGCAACTTCATGTACAAAGGAACACGCTTTATTAGCGCTAGATCGCCTTGGAATACTTAAATATTTTGATTTCTTATTAACATGTAAAGATGTTGGAAAAAACAAGGAGTTTCCTGATGTCTTTTTAGCTTGTGCTAAAAAGTTAGATGTACCCATTGAAAAAACTATGGTGTTTGAAGATTTACTAGTCGCATTACAAGTGGCTAAAAAAGAAGGATTTCAAACGTGCGCTGTAGAAGATATACTGACAGTGCATCAAAATAAAGAAGTTAAAGCAGTGGCGGATATTTTTATTCGTGATTTTACAGAATTTGAAAGGTAACAGATATGATTGCATTTATTAGAGGTAAGGTTTTTCGATATACAAGTGATTACGCAATTGTGGATTGCAATGGGGTAGGTTATAAAATATTCATGCCAAATCCAACAACATTGAATCTTCAACAAGAAGTACTAATCTATACATACGAGCACATCCGTGAAGATGCGCAAATTCTATTTGGTTTTTGTTCACTGGAGGAACAAGAATTATTTGAACGTTTAATTTCCGTGAAAGGAATTGGTCCTAAAATTGCGATTAATGCATTAGCAGCTGGAGGTATTTCTACCATTGTTGAAGCTATTGAATCTGGAAATATGGCGTATTTAAAAAGCTTACCAGGTATTGGAAACAAGGCAGCTAGTCAAATCGTTCTTGATCTAAAAGGAAAACTTGTAGAAGCAAATGATGATGTTAAAGACAATGATGAACTCTTAGATGCGATTGATGCACTAAAAAGTTTAGGATATAAGCCAAAAGAAGTGAATATGATAGTGAAGGAACTTCGTAAATCAAGTGCAACAACAGTTGATGCTTATATTAAGGAAGCACTTAGCATCATGGCAAAACAAAAAGGAGTATAACGTATGGAAGATAGAATTGTTAGTGGTGATATCATGAATAGTGATGATGATAGTAGTTTACGTCCATCCTCACTTGATGAATATATTGGACAGCATGATTTAAAAGAGAATCTAAAAATCTTTATTCAAGCTGCAAAGCAAAGAAATGAAGCACTAGATCATGTTTTGCTATATGGTCCTCCAGGTCTTGGAAAGACAACATTGTCTTACATTCTAGCAAATGAGATGGGAACAAATATCAAAACTGCAAGTGGACCAACCATCGAAAAAAGTGGAGACCTTGCTGCTATTCTTTCGCAACTAGAACCTGGTGATGTACTATTTATCGATGAAATTCATCGCCTAAGTAAAGTGGTTGAAGAAATCTTGTATCCAGCAATGGAAGATTATTGTTTAGATATCGTTGTTGGTAAGGACAGTAGTGTACGTAGTATTCGTTTGGATTTACCACCTTTTACACTAGTAGGAGCAACCACTCGTGCAGGGGATTTAAGTGCACCTTTACGTGATCGATTTGGGATTGTCAATCAACTAGCATACTATAAACAAGAAGAGTTAGAAAAAATTGTGCGTCGTACTGCGCGTGTCATGGAAACTCAAATTCATGAAGATGCAATAACTGAAATTGCGATGCGCTCACGTGGAACTCCAAGAATTGCGAATCGTTTGTTTCGTCGAGTGCGCGACTTTGCTCAAGTGATGAATGATGGTGTGATTTCTTTAGAAATTGCAACTATGGCTTTGGATCGTTTGAAAGTTGATCATATGGGATTGGATGATGTTGACCATAAGTACTTACGCGGAATTATTGAGCGTTTTAAAGGTGGTCCGGTTGGACTTGAGGCAATCGCAAGTAGTATTGGGGAAGAGCCAACGACGCTTGAAGATGTCTATGAACCATATTTACTTCAAATTGGTTTTATTACCCGAACACCACGAGGACGAATGGTCTCTAATAAAGCATATGAACACTTAAAAATACATCATGATGATGGACTGTTTTAAAACCGGTGATTACATCGGTTTTTTATTTTATCAGGAAGAAAGAATCCTTTCATTTTGTATTATGCAAATCGATTGATTAATGGTAAAATACTTAAGTGCTACACACGTATTAACACATACGTTACACTTTTATGCATGTGTGTTATTTGTTATACTATATAGCATAAGAGATTTGGAAAGGATATAACATATGGACTTTGAAATACATATTGACCAATTTGATGGCCCACTTGATTTAATGCTCCACCTAGTGAAAGAAAATCAACTAGATCTTTTTGATTTGGATATGAATATCCTAGCCGATCAATACCTTGCATACATCAATGCATTTGAATCACTAAAACTAGAAGTTGCAAGCGAATATTTAAGTGAACTTGCAGGTTTATTAGAATATAAAAGCAAGCGTTTATTACCACGTGAAAAAGTAGAAATCGCAGAAGAATATGAAGAAGATCAACGTGATAAATTAGTAAAACGTTTATTGGAATACGAGAAGTTTAAAAAGGCAAGTGAGACATTTGAAAAACACTATGAAAGTCGTCAAAAGATGATGGAACGTCCACTTTCTCAAGAAGCTGAAAAGTATATGAAACAAGTAACTATTGAGGACTACAAAGGAAGTCCTTATGACTTAATTAAAGCGATGAATCGAGTAATTCGTAGATTTGAGTTAAGTCAACCACTAGAAACCCAAATGACCATTCAAGAAATGAGTAGCGAAGAAAGAAGTGAACAACTTCGCAGTCGTTTAAAACATGTACAAGGGAAAATATCATTTGAAAAGTTATGTGATGATTGTACATCTTTGCATATGGTTGTTGTTTCGTTTTTAGCAATATTGGATTTAATCAAAAATCAAGAAATTCAATATAGTGTAGATAAAGATGACCAAATTTGGTTAATTACAGGAGTTTAAGATGCAAGATATTATAGAAGGATTACTGTTTCTAGCAGGAGATGAAGGCTTAAGTGACCAACAACTGTTAGAAACATTAGAAATAAAGCAAAATGAATTGGAGTCCTATATGGACAGCTTAATGGATGAATACTTACAAAATCAACATGGTGTAGAGTTGGTACACTTTGGTGGACGCTATAAATTTGTAAGTAAAGAACATGTCTATGAATATGCTGCAAAACTATTCTCATCAAATAAAATGGCAACTTTATCAAGTGCAGCATTAGAAACGCTTGCTATTATTGCTTATAAGCAACCAATTACTCGAAGTGAAATTGAAGAGATTCGTGGGGTTGGTGCAGATATGATGATTCGAAAATTATTAGCACGTGGTTTGATAAAAGAATGTGGACGCTCAGATGCACCGGGTAGACCATTCCTTTATGAAGTGACGGAAGAATTTATGGATTCATTCCAATTGCAAAGTTTAAAAGAATTGCCAGAATTGGAAGATCACAAAGTAGTAGTTCAAGAAGAACTATTCGATAATAGGTAGAAAATGGAACGTATACAAAAAGTAATCGCGGCTAGTGGAGTCGCAAGTCGTCGTAAAGCAGAAGAAATGATTAAACAAGGTCGTGTCAAAGTAAACGGTGTTGTCCTTAAAGAGATGGGATATATCGTAAAACGTGGCGATGCGATTCAAGTTGATGGAAAAAGTATTACCAAAGAAAACAAAGTATATTATGTAATGAATAAACCAAAGAAAACGATGTGTACAAATAGTGACGAATTTGATCGTCCAACGGTGTTTTCATTGGTAGATAGCAATGAACGTCTATTTAGTGTAGGACGTTTGGATTATGATACAAGCGGAGTTTTGATTCTAACAAATGATGGAAATTTTGCCAATACACTCGCTCACCCAAGATATCATTTACCAAAGACGTATAATCTTACATTAAATGGTATTTTAACACCACCACAATTGATGGAATTAAAAAGTGGGATTGTTTTAGATGATGGACATAAAACATTACCTGCAAAGTATAAAGTGACAGAAAAAGATCACAAGAAAAATCAAATGTCTTTGGACTTAACAATCGTGGAAGGGCGAAATCGTCAAATTAAGCGTATGATTGAACACTTTGGGTATCATGTAACACGTTTACATCGTAAACAACTTGGAAATCTTAAAGTCGATGATTTACGTCAAGGAGAATATCGTATTTTAAAACCATACGAAGTCAAAAAGTTAAAACAAATGGCAACGGAAGGTTCAAAAACATAATTGTCAAACAATAGACATAATCGCTTGTATTGCAAACGAAGGAAAAGGAAAGAGCATGTTAAAAAATAAAGAGTTATTCAATCTTGAACAACAAATGGATTGGTTGGAAAATAAACTAAAATATCAGCGCTTGCAAAAGTGTGATTTACATCAAGGACAACCGGAGATTCTTGCATATATCTATTTACATGAAAATTGTAAGCAACTAGATATTGCAAAGTATCTAGGGATTTCACGTGCAACTGTAGGTGTATCCATTCGTCGTTTGGCAAAACAAGGGTTAGTCGAAGTTCATGCACATGAAAATGATGCAAGAGCAACGAGTTTAACAATTACAAAACAAGGAACTAAACAACTTGTTCAATCTGACATGATTCTTGATGAATTTATCACAAAGAAATATAACAATTTCACCGATGAAGAAATGGACGCCTATATTCATCTGACAAAGAAAATTGTGAATAATTTAAAGCGCGTATATAAAGAAGACGAAAGGTAGAGTCTACCTTTTTTCGCATATTAGGAGAGTATAATGCAACAGTATTTTATTAAAGAAAATCTTAAAGTAAATGATTTGGTGAATTTTACTTCAGAGCAACAAAAACATATCAAACAAGTACTGCGCATGAAAGAAGGTAGTGTAATAAAAGTTGTTGATGCAAGTGAAACTGGCTTTTTAGCAACTATAAGCTACCAACAAAATCAAGTATTTGCACGTATTATAGAACCCACGAAAAGTAATAAAGAACGCATTAAAGTAACTTTGATTCAAGGTATGATCAAAGGAGAGCGTTGGGATATGTGTATTCAAAAAGCATGTGAATTTGGTGTGCATCAGATTATTCCTTTAATTTCTAACAGAACTATTGTAAAATTGCATGATAAAGTAGAAAAGAAATTGGAACGTTACAACAAGATAGCACTTGAAGCATGTGAACAGTGTAAACGTGATCACTTAGTAGAAGTAACAGCACCAATCTCAATGAAACAATTACATGAATATAAAAGTGAATTAAACCTATTTGCATATGAAGATGCAGATAGTATCAGTCAAAATATCAAGGATATCTTACTAGCAAACAAAGAAGTACAATCTGTAACGATTGTCATTGGTAGTGAAGGTGGTTTTGATAAACAAGAGTGTGAAAATGCACAAGCACAAGGATATGAGATGATTTCGTTAGGTAAACGAATTTATCGTGCAGAAACAGCTGCAATGGCTGCGATTAACACCACACTTGTCGTATTGGATTAGGAGTATTGCATGGACAAATTATTTGAAGTATTACATAAAGCATATGATAAGAATTTCTATAAGCAAAAAGAAGTAAAAGCAAAAAAAGAAGAAATGGAACAACTTTTTAAGAAGTGGAAGATTCCTTATACATTTCATGATGCTTATGATTACTTTCACAATGAAATTATTGCTAAGGGAATTGAGAATAAACAAGCATTTGAAAATTGCCATAGCGAGACACGAGTAAAAATGGTCGATTTTTACTCAACATTAAATTATGATGAGAAACGACGTTTAATGAATCGTGAAGTGGAATTAATTGAACCAAATTTACCAAAACGAGTTGTTGATGGAATTTCTATTTATGTACCATTTTTTGATAAACGAATGAATGAGATTTATCATAATGAGATGGTTCTTTATGATATCAAGAAATATGGATATTATAAGGAACGATTTGAAAATGCAATGCATGATATTTCAATGTATGGAAACGTATTTTATGATGAAGATTTCTGCAGTGCAAAAAAAGTATATGAAGAAGCAAATATGTTTGCTTTGTATGATGCAAAATTACGTTGTTTGTATTTTATTAAAGATCAAAAACTTGTCCAACATATCAGTTTTCCTATAGATGTAGATATCGCTACATTGATGAAATTAAGTCATGTTTATTTTCATAATTCAACTGAGGTGTTTGTGAATGCATTAATGGACGAACAATTGATTTTACCAAAGGAAAAGAAGAAACTAATAGGGATGTTACGGAAAGGAATCTCATGAAACGATTTGCGATAGCAACACTTGGATGTAAAGTGAATCTTTACGAAAGTGAAAGTTATGTAGAACAACTGCAACAACTTGGATATCAAGAAGTTGATTTCAAAGAAGTTGCAGATATTTATATTATTAATACGTGTGCTGTGACCAATACAGCATCGCAAAAATCAAGACAAAAAATCAACCAAGCAAAGACAAGAAATGCAAATGCATTTATTTGTGTGGTTGGCTGTTATGTTCAAAGTGATGCACAAGCGCAACAATTAGATGTTGATTTGCTTGTTGGTAGTAATAATAAAGATCAACTAGCAACCGTAATTGATCAAACATTTACAAAACAAGAAAAAGCAAATATTGTGGAAACCTATGATGATTTACAGACATTTGAAACATTACACGTGCAACAATTTCATGAAAAGACACGTGCGTTTTTAAAAATCCAAGATGGCTGTAATCAATTTTGTAGCTATTGTATTATTCCATATGCAAGAGGAAAAGAACGTTCTATTGAGTTACCACAGGCAATCAAACAAGCAAAACAACTGGTAGCAAGTGGACATAAGGAAATTGTATTAACAGGAATTCATACAGGTCGTTATGGTGATGGCAATACGCAAAACCTTGTTTCTTTATTAAAAGAGATGGTGAAAATTGATGGCTTGTTGCGGATCCGTATTTCATCAATTGAAATGAATGAAATAACAGATGAGATGTTACAACTTATGGCAAGTGAGGATAAAATTGCAAAGCATTTACACATTCCCATTCAATCAGGAAGTGATACAATCTTACAAGCGATGAATCGACCATATCGTATCGATGCATTTAAAGAAAAAGTAAAACAGATTCGTAAGATCATGCCTACAATATCTATAAGCAGTGATATGATTATGGGCTTTCCTGGAGAAAGTGAAAAGGATGTAGCAACAACCGTAGAGACTGTACGTGATGTAAATTTCTCATTTTTGCATGTATTTCCATTCTCAAAACGTGATGGAACAAAAGCAGAAACATTGAAAAATCACTTACCAAAAACCATAAAAAAAGAGCGATGTGCTTTATTGAGTAAACAAAGTAAGCAACAATATGCAACGTATCTTGATAGTTTTATCAATCAAGAACTTGCAGTTTTATTTGAATATGAAAAAGACGGTTATGCTTATGGACATAGTAGTGAGTATATCCAAGTCAAAGTGAAAGCAGACAAGCAACTTGTCAACCAAATGGTTGTCGTAAAAGCGACAGGTCGTGATGGTGATATACTTGTCGCAAAATAAGGAGAGTCAAATGAAATTATCTGAGATATTTAAAGATGCACCGGATATAGAAGTTAGTGGACTATACACAGATTCACGAAGTGTAAAAGAAAACGGAATGTTTTTTTGCCTAGATGGAATTATGACAAACGGACATAAGTTCATTAAACAAGCAGTAAAGAAGGGTGCGAAAACAATTGTACACAGTGAAGATATCAAGACATTTTTAGATGATGTTGTATATATTAAGGTTGAAAATGTTGATACTGCACTAAATCAAGTAATCAACAAATTCTATCATTATCCTAGTGAAGAACTAAAAGTGTTTGGGGTTACAGGAACCAATGGGAAAAGCACAGTCACTAATATCATCAAAGATATTTATGATCATTTTGCCCCATGTGGATATATTGGTACGATTTCAATTGAGTATAAAAACGTAAAAATGCAACCAAATCTGACTACACCAGATGCCATCTTTTTAAATCGTACATTACGCGATATGGTAGATGATGGTGTAAAGGCAGTAGCGCTTGAAGTAAGTAGTCATGGCTTGGAACAACACCGTGTAGATGCAATTGATTTTGATATTGCTGTATTTACGAATTTTACATATGATCATTTAGACTTCCATGGGACAATAGAAAACTATTTTCATGCCAAAAGCAAACTTTTCAGTAATTTAAAAGAAGATGGAATTAGTGTACTAAATGTTGATGATCCAAAATATACAGAACTAGCAAATGTATGCCATGGTAAAGTTGTTACATATGGAATTCATCATGAATGTGATTACCTTGCAAAAAACTTGCACTTATCAATGAAGGAATCTTCATTTACCTTGGTACATAAAGATAAAGTCTATCCAGTAACAACCAACTTAGTTGCTGAATACAACATCTACAACTTATTAGCTGCGATTGCTGCTATTGTTGAAAGTGGAATTGAAATTGAGGAAGTGCTTAAATATGTTGGTACCATTGATCAAATCGAGGGTCGTTTAGAGATTATCGATGAGGGACAACCATTTAATGTAATTGTTGATTTTGCACATACACCAGATGGTTTAGAGAAGATATTCCAATTTGCGACTTCTATTACACCTGAAGATTCATCAATCATTGCAGTTTTTGGAAGTGCGGGTCGTAGAGATGTGGATAAGCGAAAAGTGTTTGGAGAAGTTGCAAGTAAATTTTGCGATACAATCATTTTGACAGAAGATGATCCACGTGATGAAGATCCACGTGAAATTGCAAACCAAATCAAATCGGGGATCCAAGGTGATGCACGTAGTATTTATATCGAAGATCGTTATGGTGCAATTCGCCAAGCAATCGAACAAGCAAATCCTAATGATACCGTTCTTGTATTAGGAAAAGGTGATGAAGTATTTATGTATCGTGAAGAAGGTCGCTCACCATGGGTTGGTGATCATAATGCAGCACGTGAAATTATTCGTCGTTACTATTTAGGAAGTAGCATTAGTTAAATGATTGAAATAAAAAATATCGATCTGATAGATAATAATACGAGAATTTCCAACTTGTTGGATGCACAAAGAAGTGAACACTTCTTTATAGAAGTGCAAAATCAATCCTTTTCATACGCACTTTATGAAGATGGGGTGTATCAAGGTGGTATTACTGGAAATATTCATGCAAAGGAACTACATATTTCTTTGTTGGCACTACATGCAACTTCAAAAGGCAAAGGGTATGGTCAAAAATTGATACAAGTAGTAGAAGACTTTGCTTTACATAACGACTGTCATACGCTTACTGTTACCACACAATCCTTTCAAGCAAAACCATTTTATGAGAAACAAGGGTTTCAAGTTTTTGGACAGCTAGAAGATGTACCATTTGCAGGAACCACACGATATTATTTAGTAAAACGTCTAAAAAATCAAAAAAACAAGTAATTATAATTGAAAACATTTGCATTTTTTGCGCGTATTGTATATAATTAGCCTAGTAATTCAGAAGGGAGGGTTGAGACCCATGCCAAAAGTTATCGTAAAAGAAAACGAACAGCTTGATGACGCTTTACGTCGTTTTAAACGTCAAGTATCAAGAAACGGTACCCTTGCTGAAGCACGTAAACGTGAGTTCTATGTAAAACCGGGAGTTCGTCGTAAATTGAAATCTGAAGCAGCTCGTAAAGCTCGCCGCGGAAAATAATTTCAAAGTGAAACACATCGAAAGGTGTGTTTTTTTGTGTGACGGGCAGTCATGCATATAGTCCTCAAACTGCAATGGAAATTGGCAAAGTAAAAAGTAGAACTAGTCAAAAGTTGAAGGAGAG
>NZ_SODD01000037.1 GCF_004365815.1 Breznakia blatticola | reverse complement strand
AACCATAATCAACCATGGTTTAAATACGGTTGATAGAAAGGAAAGGTATGCTGTAGATGACTGTTACATGAGTCATTTATAATATACCAGGAGAGTAACAATGATCGATTTTGTGGGCGTATCTAAAACGTATCCGAACGGGGTACATGCGATAAAAAATATGACCCTTCATATTTCTGAAGGTGAGTTTGTATACTTGATTGGACCAACAGGTTCAGGAAAATCTACATTTATTAAACTCATCGATGGAGAGGAAGTTCCTGATGAAGGAACAGTAACTGTAGTAAATACAAATGTAGGAAAACTGAAATTTAAGAAAGTTCCATATTACCGTCGTAATATTGGAGTTGTCTTCCAAGATTTCCGTTTATTACCAAATTTAACCGTATTTGAAAATATCGCTTTTGCGATGGAAGCAATCGGTGAAAATAAACACGAAATTCGTAAACGAGTTCGTGAAGTATTACAACTTGTAGATTTGGAAGACAAGGCACGTTGTTTCCCACGTGAATTAAGTGGTGGGCAGCAACAAAGAGCAACGATTGGTCGTGCAATTGCCAATCGTCCCAAAGTGTTGGTTGCTGATGAACCAACCGGAAACCTTGACCCTGAAAAATCAAGTGAAATTATGCGTTTACTAGAACGTATCAATGAAGAAGAAAAAACGACAATTGTAATGGTTACACATGACCAACAATTGGTGGATTCTTTTAAAAAGCGTACGATCGCACTTGAGGAAGGATACATTGTTGCAGATATGATGAAGGGTGGTTACATTAACCATGAGTAAGTTTTTTCGCTCCATCCCATTCTTTCTAAAAAGTGCATTCAATTCTTTGCGTCGTAATATACCAAGTACAATTTCAAGTGCACTTGCGGTTACGGTAACCTTGATTTTGATTTCTATTTTTCTATGTTCAGCATTGAACTTGGATCACTTCATTTCTCAAGTAGAAGGTGCAGTACAAGTACAAGTACGTGTTGAACGCGATACACCAAAAGCTAGAGAAGATGAAATCAAAGCAGAACTAGAACGTATTCCAAATGTGAAAAGTGTTACGTATTCATCAAGTGATCAAGAATTTGATAAACTGATTGAAAACACGGAACAAGGTGGAGAACAATACGAAAGTTTACGCGAAGATAAACCATTCTTACCTGCATTCTATTTGGATGTAAAAGAAGGTGAAGCGCTGGCAACTGTGCGTGATGTAGCTGTAAAAATTGAAAATGTATATGATGCAAACTATGGTGGAGAATCAACCTTAGGTATGGTGAATGTTTTTAACCAAGTACGCCTTGGTGGTGCCATCTTTGTTGGAGTGCTTTGTGTACTTGCGATTTTCCTAATCTCAAATACGATCAAAGTAGCGATTCAAAACCGCCGTAATGAAATTGCAATTATGCGTAATGTAGGAGCAAGCCACTGGTTTATTAAAATCCCATTCATCTTTGAAGGGATGATGATTGGTGCCATTGGTTCCATTATTCCAATCATTGTAAGTATGGTTGGATATCACGTGCTTTATGATTACTTTAATGGACGAATCTTGACTGATGTTTTCCGCTTATATAAGCCAATGCCATTTATTGGAAACATTGCACTGATTTTGCTGTTAGCAGGAATTGTTGTTGGAGCAATCGGTAGTTTACTATCTGTAAACAAACACTTAAAATGGAAACGATAGTAGCGTGTAATATGCTACTATTTTTTTATGAACCATTCATTCATATTTTTTTACATTTATGATGTAAAAGTTTGGTTTGTCATGTGAAGTTTGCTATAATTGTTTAGTAGATGAATTTCGGAAAAGAGGGAAAAGGATAATGATTAGAGCTATCAAATCAATACCTTATAATATAAAAAAAGCATGTAAAAGCATTGTAAGAAACCTGGGAGCATCTGTTTCCAGTATTTTTGCGGTTACAGTTACACTGATTTTAATCATGTTATTTG
This sequence comes from Breznakia blatticola, assembly GCF_004365815.1. Taxonomy (GTDB): domain Bacteria; phylum Bacillota_I; class Bacilli_A; order Erysipelotrichales; family Erysipelotrichaceae; genus Breznakia; species Breznakia blatticola. The sequence continues at coordinate 24,018 of NZ_SODD01000037.1, read as the reverse complement.
CAGTTGCTGCATTTAACGTTTCAAGTTTTACCACAAATATCGAAACACACATTCAAGTGTTAGCACGTGTGGATACGATTGTGGAAGATACTCAAATTCCAGAATTGGAAACAAAATTAAAGTCTATTGATCATGTCACAAATGTGCGTTATTCAAGTGCTAGCGAACAGTTGGATTTATTAATCAATGATGAAAAAAGTAAAGGAAAATACAACAGTTTTAAAAATAGTAATCCTTTGCCAGCAGCATTTTATGTAGATGCAGATGAAGGAAAAAACGTACCAGCAATTAAGAAAAAGATCTTAGAAATAGATGGCATCATGGATGCAAACTATGGTGGAGATAGTGTAAATGCAATGATTAAAGGATTTAATAGCATTCGTATTTATGGTGGAATTTTCATTGCGGCACTTAGTTTTCTAGCGATGTTCTTAATTTCAAACACGATTAAAATTAATATCCATAACCGACGTGAAGAAATCGCAATTATGCGTAATGTAGGAGCAAGTAACAGTTTTATTAAAGCACCATTCTTATTTGAAGGAATCTTTATCGGGATACTAGGTTCCATCATTCCAATCTTATTGACGATATTTGGATATGGGTATGTATATGATATGCTTGGTGGACATATGTTAACTTCGATGTTTACATTATTAGCTCCACTACCATTTGTGGTATACTTGAGTGGGATTTTACTAGCCATCGGTATTTTCGTTGGATTTATCGGTAGTTTGCTAGCAATCAATAAAAACTTAAAATGGAAGCGATAGTTCATAGGAGGTCATCAATGAATTTAGCGAAAGGAATAAAACAAATTACTGCAGGTATACTTGTAGTAGCAATGTTGGTTGGGTTCAACATTCAAAATCCAAACGTACAAAGAAAAAGTGAGTTTGAAGGAAATGAAGGATACTGGACAGAGTTATGTACGCAGTATACGACAGATCAAAATACAATTGCGAAATGTAATGAATACCGCAATTACTTACAAGGAAAAATAAATGCTGGAACACAGCAAAAAAATAATGCGCAAAGTGAGATCAATGCAATTCAAGGAAACATTGATGAACTTGGTGCATACTACACAAAGGCAAAAGAAGATGTAGCAAATAAAGAAGGCGAAATTGCAATGCAAGAAGCTGCAATTCAAAGTATTGCAGATGAAATCGCAAAAGCAGATGTAGCAATTGCTTTACATGAAGAAAAAGTACAAGCAAGAAAAGAGAAAATCTTGGAACGTTTACTTGATGTTCAAGTCTCTATCAATGCAAATGAATATGTTGACTTCATTATGGGTGCGGAAGATTTAGTTGATTTCATTCAACGTAGTGAAAGTATTGGAACTATCAATGACGCGGACCGTAAATTGATGGATGAACTTAAAGAAGAAGTTAAGCAACTTGAAGCAGCAAAAACGGAAAAAGTTCGGGTTAAAGAAACACACGAATTAGAAAAACAAAACTTAGAAGTACAACGTGTACAACTTGCACAAGAAAAAGAAAAAGCAGAACTTGCATATAATGAGATTCTTACAAAACAAGAACAATTGCGTGCACAAATTGCATCTGCGGATTCCATGGTGGATTCGATGACCGGATTGATGCCAACAATGGCAGCACCACCAAATGCAGGAAGTGGATCACTAAACTGGAACCGTGATTGGTATTCTGGTTGGTATACTACAGGATTAAACCCATTTGTAGCGCAATACATTGGACAATGTACATGGTATGCATATGGACGTGCAAATGAAGTAAATAACGGTAGTTACATGGGACTTCCAACTGGAAATGCACAAGATTGGTATGGTACAGCTGCTGCACGTGGATATAGTGTAGGAAGCGAACCAAGAACAAATGCAATTGCGGTTTGGGGACATGGATATTATGGTCACGTCGCATTCGTTGAAAGTTATGGTGGTGGAACAATTACCATTTCTGAAGCAAATGTTAATGCACCAGGTGGTGGACTTCCAACGTGGACAAGTTTAGATGTAGCAATTCAATATACACTAACAAGTCAAATGAGTTATGCTGCATTATGCGCACAACGTGGAACACCAATTGGATTTATTTATCTATAGAATGTAAGGCACAGTGTGAGGTTGCTGAAAAAGAACTTGCTTGAATTATCAGTATTCTAAACATTCAGACAATTTAAGCAAATTTATTTAAACATATGAAAAAAACGAAGAATTAATTGGATTTCTATCCATTATTCTTCGTTTTTTCTTTCATCAATTTCTCAATTCTTCTCATATTTGAGAGGAATATCGCACTTGCTCCTTGTATGGATATACCTAAAAGACCACATCCATCTCCAACAACTCCACCTACATCAATTCCGTTTGTTTCACTTTTACTACAGTTTAGACTTTTTCAGCAGCCTACATTAAGGTGTCAAATTTAACATTTTTTTTGCCTTCTCTATATATGGCTTATATTTATCGGGTAACTCTCCTTTTCCATCCATAACATCCACCAATACATCATTTGGATAATCTTCGTCATCATAAAAATTTCCAGGAATCAATTCTAGAACTTTATCATATAATCTTATTTCATCATGAATATTCATTTCGTTTCACCTCATTGATAATGTGCTTTGTTCTATTTAATTTTACCATATAATTAGGTTTTCAACATAAATTACATCATACAACATAAGTACAGCAATTCTGTACAGTGTACCTTATTTTTTTCGTAAACATGAACATGGTATAATACATAAGAAGAGGTAAGTAGAATATGAGAATGCATAGTTTTTTTGAAGCATATCTTGATGATGAAGATTTGTTGCATATATATCGAAAGAAAGAAAGTATCACTGAGATTCCAGTGAGTTTTTATATGGAAGATACCGATCATCATTTTTTAGATCTCATGGTTGAAAGCCAAGAAGAAGTGGATGACTATATTTGTTATACCTGTAAACTGAGTAAACCAATCACTTATGGAATTCAATATGATGTGGTTCACGAATTAGGAAGACGAACACCGCTCGAATTTGCCATGGTTGTGAAAACGGATCGTTTTGAACAACGCTTTTATTATGATGGGGATGACTTAGGTGTTAGTTATGATAAAAATGGAACGATGTTTAAAGTTTGGGCACCTACTGCTTACCGTGTAGATTTAGAAATACTCAATGGAGAACGTATCATCTATCCGATGTTTCGTGATGAACATGGAGTGTATTCACGTAAAGTTTATGAAGATGTATTACATCAACGCTATCATTATTTAGTTAGTGTGAATGGCCATATCTTTGCGACAATTGACCCCTATGGTAAAGCAGTTGATGCAAATGCACATTATAGTATTGTTGTAAATCCACAAAAACCACAGTGTATACAACCAAAAACACCAATCGAATCGGAAGTCGATGCCGTTGTTTATGAGTTAAGTGTTCGTGATGCTAGTGAAGCTGGAACCTTTCAAGCGCTTGGGATGTCCAATCACTCCAAAACAGGAATTGATTACTTTGCATCTTTAGGAATTACACATGTGCAATTGCTTCCCATCTTTGACTTTTTTGGTGTGGATGATAGTCGTCCAAAGAAATTCTACAATTGGGGCTATGATGTAAACCACTGGTTTAGTTTATCAAATGCATATGGGAGTAATCCGTTCAACCCCGAACAGAGTATTTATGAATGCCAAATGATGATCCAAGAGTTTCATAAGAAAGATATGCGTGTGAATATCGATGTTGTCTATAATCACTTATATGAGATAGAGAGTTCAAGTTTATATAAAACTGTACCATATTACTATTTCCAAATTACTGATGACTACACATATACAAATGCATCCATGTGTGGAAATGATATTGATTCATCACGCTTGATGTGTAGAAAGATGATTGTTGCTAGTAGTCAATATATGATTGATTATTTTGATATTGATGGGTTACGCTTTGACTTGATGGGAATTCTTGATGTGGATACTTTAAATGAGATAAGCAAAAAAGCAAAAGCAAAAAAAGCGGACTTTATGATATATGGAGAAGGTTGGAATATGCCTTCAAGCTTACAAGAAGACAAGCGTGCTGCCATTATAAATAATGAGAAAATGGAGCATGTTGCGCATTTTTCAGATGTGTTTCGTCAAGCAGTTAAAGGAGATCCAAGCAATACCTATTATGATAAAGGGTATGCATTAGGTAATGTAGCACGTATGTTTCAAACGATGAATGTGCTTGGTGCAAGTGTAGGTGATTTTGGGTATCACAAAATCTTTAGTTCACCAACCCATGCACTAAACTATGTGGTTTGTCATGATGGGTATACATCATTTGATTACATTAATTTAGCTTGCGCAGATGAGCCAAATGAAATCAAACGTAAGAAACACAAGATGATGCTTGTATTTGTCTTGCTTGCGCAAGGAATTCCATTTTTACATGCTGGACAAGAATTCTTACGCACGAAAAAAGGGGTTCGTAATTCATACAATAGTGGTGATGATATCAATCGATTGGATTATACATTAATCGCAAAAAATGCTGATGTTGTAACCTATACAAAAGATTTAATTTCCTTACGAAAGATGTACCCAGTATTTCGTAAACGAGAAGTTGAAGATATCTATGATCATGTGATTTATGATCATGTGGATGAAAAAATGTTGGTGTATAAAGTAAGTGATGAAGATCATGAACTTCATGTGTATTTTAATCCAACAGGAGAAACATTTCATGTGCAACCACTAGAAAGTCAAACCATTATCTTCAGTGATGGAATTGTACAAGATCACAATGTGGATCAATTTGATGTATATCCATATGGAGTATTAATCACAAAAGTGAGATAACATGTCTAAAATGGCATGTTTTTCTTTATATTGATGCGAACATGTCATAATGATGTCGAAGTCATAAGCTTTTATGATATAATTTTGCCATTGAGAAAAGATATTATGAAATTTGATACATTTTTAGCAAACGAACAAACACAACCGTATTATCAAAAACTAATGAAGTTTTTAGATGAACAGATGCAAAGTAAAACCATCTACCCACCAAAAGAACAATGGTTTCATGCTTTTGAATTACTTAAAGATACACAAGTAAAGGTTGTTATTTTAGGACAGGACCCTTACCATGGACAAAATGAAGCGATGGGTCTTGCTTTTTCTGTGGAAATGGGTGTAAAAATACCACCAAGTCTACAGAACATTTTTAAGGAATTAAAAGCGGATATGGGATATGAAATTCCTTTGTTTGGTGATTTATCCAACTGGGCAAAACAAGGCGTTTTATTATTAAATACGGTATTAACTGTAGAAAAAGATAAAGCCAATTCACATAAAGGAAAAGGTTGGGAAATCTTTACAGATCGTGTATTGATGGAGCTTGATAAACAAGATACACCGATTGTCTTTATCTTATGGGGAAAACAAGCGATTGAAAAGAAAGCGTTGTTGCATAATCCAAATCATCTTATTTTGGAAAGTGTACACCCATCTCCATTAAGTGCATATCGTGGGTTCTTTGGTAGTAAACCATTCTCACAAACCAATGCATTCTTAAAGGAACATAATGAAACAGAAATTGATTGGAGATTATAAATGATGAAATTTACAAACTCAAAACAAGTCATCGATAAAATAGAAGTAAAAAAACGCAATGGATTACAATTGTTGTCTCTAAAAGCATTTATGGAAGAAGTAGGAAATCCACACCTTCAGCTAAAATGTATACATGTAGCTGGGACAAATGGAAAAGGTAGCACCGTTAATGCGATGAATCACGTATTGATGGAAGCTGGTTATAAAGTAGGAACGTTTACATCACCGTATTTGGAAACTCATCATGATCGAATTCGTATCAATGATACGTTTATTAGTGATCAAGCAATTGTTGATTATGCAAATACATACTATGAAAAATGGGTGGAACACGATTTAAGCATGTTTGAAATCGATATGTTTATTGCGGCTCAATATTTTGTGGACCAAAAAGTTGATTTAGCGATTTTCGAAGTAGGAATGGGTGGAGACCGTGATGCAACAAATATCATTTTTCCAATGATCAGTGTAATTACAAATATCGGGTTGGACCATATGGAATTCTTGGGTAAAACTTATGTTGAAATTGCTGAGAAAAAAGCAGGGATCATTAAAGCACACACACCACTTGTGACTATGGAGCGTAGACAAGAATGCTTAGATGTTTTTGCGAACGTATGCAAACAAGTCGACAGTCAAATGATCGTATGTGATGATCCACGTGATGTATATGTGGATGATATGCTTCACTTTACGTATCGTGATATGCACTTTAACCAACAAACATTGGCAAAATACCAAGCAAAAAACTCAAGTTTGGCAATAGAAGCATTATTGCAATTGCGACAACGTGAATTAGTTACATTTAGTGATCAAGACTTGCATCAAGGAATACGAAATGCAATTTGGAAAGGAAGATTCGAAGAAATTCAAAAACATCCTCGAGTTATTATTGATGGTGCACATAATGTTGAAGGTATGCGTGCTCTTGTTGACTCGTGTCGTGAGTATGATAATATTAGAGTATTGTTTAGTGCTCTAGCTGATAAACCATATGGGGAGATGATCGATTTATTAATGGAAATAAGCGATGATATCACTGTGTGTGAATTTGATTTTCCACGTGCTGCAACAGCTGAAACGATTGCAGCAGGAAAGGATGTCAAAATCATCAAAGACTATCGTAAAGCCATCAACGAACTGATGGATGAGTCGCATATCTTACTTGTATGTGGGTCTTTGTATTTTATTGCAGAAGTACGAGACATGTTTTTAAAGAAAGGAGAGTCTACTCTTTCTTAAGTTTTAGAATGTACGCGGGAAGAAAAACCTTCTAGCGGAATTTACGCCTGTGGAGTGTACGCACGCCGAAACAGGAATTCTATTACTCATTTGAGTAGCAAACAAATTATGTTTTCAGGTTTTTCAGGTGGCGATTTACTCGTCCAAGTTATTTGTTTGTTGGTGCTTATTGGGTTATGTTTATTTGTATTTAAAAAATATCCCCTTCAAGTTACCATTCAGAATATTGTGTTCGCCGCAATGTTTGTCTTATTAGCATCCGTTATGAATGCTTTGTCGGTGATGATCCCCTTCTTTGGGGTACCAAGTGTGAAACTATCCTTTGTGATACTTGTCTTAATTGTCGCAGGTAGTAGTTTATCACCATCATGGGCATACTTGGTTGGACTTGTTTTTGACCTTGTTGGTTTATTAATTGTCCCAACCGATCAACCGTTTTTAGGGTTTACCCTTAGTCACGTCTTGGTTACTTTACTACCATCACTATGGTATGTAAAAAGCCAGTCGATGGAACCAAAACTCGCATTTCGTATAATATATACGGTATTATTATGCTTGGGTGTTGGTGCTGCAGTATATATTTTCCAAATGGATGAAATCCAAGTTGGACAAGATATTGTGGCAATTACAACGGTGATGAAATTGTCGATTGTCTTATTTATTAGTGTAGCGATTGTTGTCTTATTTGTCGTATTGCGATATATGCAAAAAAATCAAAAAGAAGATACGGCTGCAGCATTTGCAAAATGGATGATGATTGCAATTGTAGGTGAAGTATTATATTCGATTATTCTTACACCTTTATGGTTAGATGTGATGTATCACATACCATGGTTTGTGTCGATGTTTATTCGAGTGGTAAAAGCTTGTGTAATGATACCGATTGATATTGTCGTTGGCTTTAGTTTGGTGAAACTTGTCCACAAAGTATCTTTTGCAAGTAAACAAAAATAGTGAAAATGAAGTAATTGCTGAAAATTGGCAATTACTTTTTTTATGTCCGAAAATAGCGAGTATCTTTGTGTATTGGTGGTATACTTGCAGTAAGGAGGTAGCAATATGAAAGAAAACTTAGATTATCTATATCAAGCATTTCAAGCAAAAGATATTCGCTTTGATGGAAAATACTTTATGAGTGTTGCCTCGACTGGAATCTATTGTCGACCTGTGTGTAGTGCAAAGATGCCAAAAAAACAAAATTGCACCTTCTATAAAAGTGCAGCAGAAGCCGAACTACATGGGTTTCGTCCTTGTTTAATCTGTCGACCAGAACTTGCACCAGGAAGTGCTAAAGTAGATCATACAAAACAAATATTGAAACAAGCATTACAACTTATCGATGATGGATATGTAGAAGAACATAGTATGTCTGAATTAGCTCAAACGCTGAAAGTTAGTGATCGACACTTGCGAAGAATATTTCAAGAAGAGTTGCATATCTCACCAAAGAATTACATAGATACGGCACGTTTGTTATTAGCGAAAAACTTATTAACTGATACTTCCTTACGTATTGTTGATGTTGCATATGCTGCTGGGTTTAGAAGTTTACGAAGATTCAATGATGCATTTAAAGTGCAATATCGGATGAGCCCAAGTCACTTTCGCAAGGGTTGTCAAAAGGTGAAGGATGACACGATTACCGTAAAACTTGGATATAAGAAACCATTTCGGTATGATGCGTTATTAACTTTTCTGGCAAATCGACTCATACCAGGTATTGAGAAAATCAAAAATAAGACATATTATCGAGTGTTAACAATCAAACAAAATGATACATACATCTATGGAATCATTATCGTTGAAAATGACGAAAAACAGAGTGTCTTAAAATTAACCATATCTGAAAGTCTTATTCAAGTATTGCCACAAGTCATTCGTAAAGTACGGCATTTGTTTGATTTACATAGTGATCCATATCTTATATATGAGCACTTAGAGTCAGCGAATACGATAATTCCTGATTGCTATAAAATAGGAACGCGTATTCCAGGCTCACCAAATGATTTTGAAATGGTGTGCCGTGCGATTATTGGACAATTAGTCAGTGTGAAACAAGCAATCCAAGTGTTAGGTAGATTTAGTGAACAGTTTGGTGAACCAGTAAGTTCACATATAGAAGGACTTCAATATGCATTTCCAACACCAGAAAAAGTGGCAAGTATGGATCATGCATATGATGTACTGTGTCCACTAGGACTGACACGTACCAAAGTAGATGCTCTAAAGGGTGTAGCAAACTTGCTAAGTACAATAAATTTGCAATTGCAAGGTATGACTGACTACAAGAAAACAAAACAGATGGTATGTGCAATACGAGGTATCGGAGCTTGGACGTTCGATTATGTTGCGTTACGTACGTTTATCGATACAGATATTCTTTTAACTTCAGATTATGTAATAAAAAAACGATTCCAGCAATATGCAATTGAGGATCAAAAAGTATTTGATGTATATAAACCATATCGTAGCTATATAACCATTGGCTTGTGGGAATTAGAAAATCAGTAGAATGGAGAAACAACATGATTATACAATCAATATATCACTCACCAATTGGTGAACTATTAATTGCAGTAAATGATGATGCACTACTTGGTGTATGGATGAAAGACCAAAAGTATTACAAACAAAATATCAACGAAGAAATGAGAAATGATGATCAACATAAAATAATCATGCAAACCAAACGTTGGTTAGATCGTTATTTCCGTAACGAGAAACCAGCAATTGATGAATTGCATTTAGCTCCAGTAGGAACGCCATTTCGCAAAGATGTATGGGATATTCTTATGCGTATTCCCTATGGGCAAGTAATTACCTATCAAGATATTGCAAAACAAATCGCAAAAGCTAAAGGCATCAAACGAATGTCCGCACAAGCAATCGGTGGAGCAGTTGGACACAATCCCATTTCCATTATTATTCCTTGTCATCGTGTAGTAGGAACAAATGGAAGTTTGACTGGATATGCTGGAGGAATCGAAAAGAAGATTACACTATTGCAACACGAGCAAGTAGATATGCAAGATTTATTTGTTCCTAAAGATGTTTAGAAAGGCACTCAAGTGACTTTTTATTTGCCTGTGGACTTCAATTGACATTGCTACATGATGTGCTAGTATTTATAATGGAAAATGGTTCTATTTGTTAAATGATTATTTGTTGCAATAGGGAACTGCAATTATCATTTATGCGATATATAGATGTATCATCGCAAATATAAATAAACTGTGTGTGAAGGAGAGAGTAGATGAGAAAAAAATGGGGAATTTTCATGATTTTAATTGTAATCATGGTCGGAGCTTTTATATTTACCAATCAAGCAAGCGCAAGTGAAATGTTATATTCACATAAAGAAATCACAGTGGAATATAACACCAAAGATAAAATTAAAGATGAAGTTACAAGTGCGTTATTAAGAGACGATAAAGTGATTGTAACTTTTAAAGAGGAAGCACAAAAAGATGTAGATGCATATATTTTTACTGTTGAAGTAAAAACGTCAGATAGTACAGATGATGTAGCAAATGAAGTAGTTGATGTATATGTCAAAATGGAAGATACACAAGTACCTATTATTGAAACCAAGGTAGATGAAATCGAGCTTGAAGTAGGGGATACATTTAGTATCGAACAACTGGAAATTGCAGCATATGATGTCGTTGATGGAAAACTAAACTATGACATTATTGAAAACGATGTAAATACTGAAGTTGCTGGTGATTATTCGATTGTTATTGAGGCAAGTGATGTAAATCAAAAATCTTCACGTAAACAAATACATGTTCATGTACATGAAAAAGAGATTGTAATACAGCCACAAACGCAAATACAAAGTATCGCACCAACAGAATCACTAGCAAGTCAAAGTCCAAGTATGTCAAGTTTGGATCGTAGCAATTTACAAGTTCGTGGCTGGAAGATTATTGCTGGAAGCGATGTATCTGATGATGTGATTCGCTCATATGTAAATGAACTTGAATCACTTCCCGTTACTTATAATCAATGCAATCTTCATACAATACTGATTGATACTAGCAAACCCTATCCATATTTAGGTATGGCATATAGTGATGGCCGTCTATGGTTAAATGGAGCCGCGTATTATGCAACAACTGCTCTACATGAAGCAACTCATGCATATGACTTTTATTCAACAATTTCCCGCACGCCAGAATTTGAAGCAATCTATGTAAGTGAAAAAGGGAAACTACCTGTAAAATTTAGTGCAAACATGAATGATAATACATATGAATGGTTAGCGAATGCAGTTGTCTTTTACTATTATGATAAACAAACATTATTATCAAATGCACCACAAACGTATACATATATTGAACAACGTGTACTTATATAATATGTAAAAAGGTCCTATATCAATAATAGGATTTTTTTGCATAATGCATGCGCTTCCATATATTTCTTTATATCAAACAAGATATGTGAAAAGTTGTATAAAAGGAGTATAATAGATACGGAAAGTATCGCAAAGAAAGAGGTAAGAGAAAAATGTTAACATGTATGTTAGATAAAATTAAAGGGAAAAACATTCGCATTGTTTACCCAGAAGGGACAGATGTTCGTATTTTAGAGGCAACTGCTAAACTACAAAAAGATGGAGTGTTATCACCAATCTTATTAGGAAATGTAGAAGAAGTAAAAGCAGCAGCTAATGCTGGAGGATTTGACATTACTGGAATTACAATTATCGATCCAGAAAACTATGAAGGACATGATGAAATGGTTCAAAAACTTGTTGACCTTCGTAAAGGAAAAATGGATAAAGAACAAGCAAGTGCAGCTGTAAAAAAAGGGAACTACTTTGGTACGATGCTAGTTGCTATGGGACTTGCAGATGGACTTGTTGGTGGAGCAACATATTCAACTGCTGATACAGTTCGTCCTGCTTTACAAATTATCAAAACAAAACCAGGAGCAAAACTTGTATCAAGTGCATTTATTTTAGCTCGTGGAGATGAAAAATATGTAATGAGTGATTGTGCAATCAACATTGATCCAACAGAAGATCAACTTGTTGAAATTGCAATTGAAACTGCAGCAACTGCTAGAGTGTTTGGTGTTGAACCAGCAATGGGATTATTATCTTATTCAACATTAGGATCTGGTGCAGGACCTAGCGTAGATAAAGTACGTAATGCTGCAAACCGTTTAAAACTTATGAACTTAGATTTCCCAGTAGATGGAGAATTGCAATTTGATGCTGCCATCTCACCAGAAGTTGCTAACACAAAAGCAAAAGATTCAACAGTTGCAGGAAAATGTAATACATTTATTTTCCCTTCAATTGAAGCTGGAAATATTGGATACAAGATTGCACAACGTCTTGGTGGATTCCAAGCTGTTGGACCAATTCTTCAAGGTCTTAATGCACCAATCAATGACTTAAGTCGTGGGTGTAATGCAGAAGAAATCTATTCTGTATCAGTAATTACTGCAGCACAAAAATAAGATATTTATACAGTCGAGTGGGTTATATATATAACTCACTTTTATTTTGCAACGACTGAATTTTCCACTTTCTTAAACGAAAAAGACAAAGTATAAGTATTGCATAACTATATCGATTAAAACCATAGTGTTTTATTTTAGTATGTTGTATGATTTATGTATAACAATACGAAAAGAGGGGGTTATTTATTATGAAAGCTAGTAATATGGTAGCAATGATTCTAGCTGGAGGAAGAGGGTCTCGATTGCATGCCTTAACTGATACTGTGGCAAAACCAGCAGTACATTTTGGTGGAAAATATCGAATCATCGACTTTCCACTTAGTAACTGTGCAAACAGTAATATTAATGTCGTTGGAGTATTGACGCAGTATGAGTCAGTACTATTAAATGCATATGCAAGTCAAGGACAACGATGGGGACTTGATACATTTGACAGTGGTGTCTATGTACTTCCACCACGTGAAAAAGCAGAAGCAGATTTAAATGTGTATGAAGGAACTGCAGATGCGATTACACAAAATATCGATTTCTTAGATCGACACAATCCGGAGTATGTTTTGATTTTATCTGGAGATCACATCTATAAAATGAACTATGAGATGATGCTAGAAGAGCACGTCAAAAATAGAGCAGATGCAACGATTGCAGTACTTGAAGTACCAATGGAAGAAGCAAGCCGTTTTGGGATTATGAATACGGATAGCGAAGGAAGAATTGTAGAGTTTGAAGAAAAGCCAGAACAACCAAAGAGTAATTTGGCAAGTATGGGGATTTATATTTTCAACTGGAAACAACTTCGTAAGATGTTAACAGATGATGCAACTGATAAAGATTCAGTGCATGACTTTGGGAAAAACATCATTCCAAAGATGTTAGAAGAACACAAACGTTTATATGCATATACGTTTGGTGGATATTGGAAAGATGTAGGTACAATTGATTCACTATGGGAATCAAATATGGACTTACTATATCACCCAGATAAGATCAATCTAAATGATCCTAACTGGAAGATTTACTCAGAAGATTCAACATCATTACCACACTATATTGGCGAGACGGGAACGGTTGTTCATTCGTATATTAACCAAGGGTGTGAAATTCATGGGTGTGTGGAACGTTCGGTGTTATCACTTGGTTGCGTAATTGGTGAAGGTGCGATTGTTCGTGACTCTGTATTATTACCAGGTGTTATTGTTGAACCTGGTGCGATTTTGGATCGAGTGATTGTCAAGGAAGATGTAATCATTGGTCAAAATGCTGTTGTTGGTAGCAAGGACAGTAAAGAAATCGAATTGATTAGTGAAAATGTGATTGCAAGTAAAGGGGGAAAAGCGTAATGGCTGATGCATTTGGAATTGTTGTATATTCAAACAAAGGTTTTGAAATTGAAGGGCTAAGCCAATACCGTTCCATGGGAGCAACGTCATTTCTTGGACGTTACCGTTTGATTGACTTCCCTTTATCAAGCCTAACAAACTCAGGAATTGAAAATATTCAATTATATGTAAATGAAAAACCACGAAGTATTATTGCACATGTTGGAGCTGGACGTCAGTACAACATCAATACCAAACGTGGAGAATTAAAAATCTTGTTTGATGAAGATAATCAAGCAAGTCGTATTTACCAAAATGATGTTCACTCATTTAACTACAATAGACAACGTATTGAAGAAATGCCTCAAAAATATGTGGTGATTACTTCAAACTATATGTTATATACAGTTGATTTTAATGATGTTATTAAAGCACATGAGGATTCAGGTGCAGACATTACAATGATGTATAAAAATGTAAACAATGCAGATGAAGCATTTATCAACTGTGATGTGATTGAACTAAATAGACAAAAAGGGGTTAAGAGTATGAATCTTAACCTGGGTGGAAAAGCAAATTGTAATATTTCCATGGATACATATATTATGAATAAAGATATCTTCTTAGCGATGATTGACCAAGCAGTCACTACCTCATCTCTATATTGGATGCGCGATATGGTATTAGATGCAACTGCATACTTAGATATTCGTGGCTACCAATACAAAGGATACTTATATGCAATCAATAGTTTTAAAGCATACTTTGATTGCTCAATGGATTTATTAAATATCAATACACGTAATGAATTATTTGATAATGACTTACCCGTTTATACAAAAACTAATGACTCAAGTCCTGCACACTACTTTAAAAGTGGAAAAGCAACAGGTTCACTGGTATCAAATGGATGTTTGATTTCAGGAACGATTGAAAACAGTATTATCTCACGTGGATGTATTGTTGAAGAAGGAGCTGTTGTTAGAAATTCGATTATCTTACCTGGAACAAAAATTGGTAAAGATGTTGTTGTTGAATACGCAGTTGTGGATAAAAATGCAGTCATCAACAAAGTGAAAAAAGTTGAAGGAACTGCAGATCAACCTGTATACATTAAACGAAGTGATCGGATTTAGGTGTTATTAATGAGTGAGAAAAAAGTATTATTTGTGGCAGCAGAAGCACTGCCATATATTAAGAGTGGTGGACTTGCAGATGTTGTTGGTTCTCTACCAAAAGAATTATTAAAGTTGGGATTGGATGTTCGTGTTGTTATCCCATTGTATAAAAAAATCGCTGAAAAAAATCACGAAGAATTAGAATTTGTTTGTGAGTATTCTGTAAATATCAATTATGTAGAAGTACCTGTACGTTTATTAACAAGCGTTTATGAAGATGTACGTTACTACTTTGTTGAACACCAAGGGTATTTTGAACGTGAAGGTGCACTTTACGGTTATCAAGATGATGGTGAACGTTTTGCATATTTCCAAAAAGCAGTTCTTGAAATGTGCAATCAACTGGACTATTTTCCAAATGTGATGCACTCGCATGATTGGCATACAGGTATGATTCCAGTGATGTGTAAGGAAAACTTCTTACACGATCCACGTTATTTAAACATTCGTCATGTGTACACCATTCATAATCTTGCATATCAAGGAAACTTCTCTAAAGATATGTTAGATGGATGTTTAGGTTTAAGTATGCATTTATATGACAACGGAAATGTTCGCTTTGATACTGGAATTTCCTTTATGAAAAGTGGAATTGTCTATGCAGATAAGGTGACAACCGTATCACCAACTTATGCACAAGAAATTCTAACAAGTGAGTATGGTGAACATTTGGAACATGTACTTCAAATGCGTGCTCAAAGCTTACGTGGAATTGTGAATGGAATTGATGTAGATGTTTGGAATCCAAAAACAGATGCAACACTGCCACATAACTACAATAAGGTCAATGTTTTCAAAAACAAGAAACTTAATAAACTGGCATTACAAAAAGCACTTGGATTACAAGAAGATCCAGATGTATATGTAGTTGGATTAGTTACACGATTAACTGGTCAAAAAGGATTGAATCTTGTGCAACAAGAAATGGGTGCTTTGATTGCAGCAAATATGCAAATTGTGGTGCTTGGTAGTGGTGATGCAGATATAGAAAATGATTTTCGAGCAGTAGAAGCAGGAAACAAAGGAAAGTTTGTCTTCTATTGCGGCTACAATGAAGATCTTGCACATCAAATTTATGCAGCCTGTGATGGATTTTTGATGCCTTCAAAATTTGAACCATGTGGAATTTCACAACTTATCTCCATGCATTATGGAACCTTACCAATTGTTAGAGAAACTGGTGGGTTAAAAGATACAGTCATTCCATATAATCAATATACAAAAGAAGGAACTGGATTTAGCTTTGCCAATTTCAATGGTTGGGAAATGGTTGATGCTGTATATCGTGCGTTGGAATGTTACTATGACAATCCAAAAGACTACAAACAACTTGTACGAAATGCTATGGCAACTGACGTGAGTTGGGAACACAGTGCAAAAGAGTATAAAGAAGTTTATGATGAGTTCGAAGAGTGGAAGTAATTCTGCTCTTTTTCTTTATAAAATACATACGAAAAATACACAAAATAATAGGAAAAAATGGAGTTATGAAAATTTATGAAAACTCTTTTCAAGTTCGGTTGACTTTAACTTTTAAACCCTTATAATTAATACAAAGAAAAATGGAGGTAATTATGGCGTTTTATTTTAAAGAACCATCACGTACGTTTAGTGAATACTTATTAGTTCCTGGATACTCAAGTACTGAGTCAACTCCAGAAAATGTAACATTGAAAACCCCTCTTGTGAAATTCAAAAAAGGGGAAGAATCTGCAATTACTATGAATATTCCAATGGTAAGTGCAATTATGCAATCTGTTTCAGGTGATGAAATGGCTGTTGCATTAGCAAAAGAGGGAGGAATCTCTTTTATTTATGGATCACAAACCATTGAAGAAGAAGCAGCAATGGTTGCCAAAGTTAAAGCAACAAAAGCTGGATTTGTGCCAAGTGATTCAAACTTAAAACCAACGGATACGTTGGCAGATGTTATCGCATTGAAAAAGAAAAATGGGCATGGTACGATCGCAATTACAGAAGATGGTACAGCTGAAGGGAAAATGGTTGGTGTTGTAACCAGTCGTGATTACCGTGTTTCACGTATGGATAAAACAACGAAAATCGAGTCATTTATGACACCATTTGCAAAATTGATTACAGGAAAAGATGGAATCTCTTTATCTGAAGCAAATGATATTATTTGGGATAATAAATTAAACGCCCTTCCAATTATTGACGATAATCAACGTCTTAAATATTTCGTATTCCGTAAAGACTACGATTCTCACAAAGAAAATCCAAATGAATTATTGGATAGCGACAAAAGTTATGTTGTTGGTGCTGGAATCAACACAAGAGATTATGCTGAACGTGTTCCTGCTTTAGTAAAAGCTGGAGCAGATGTATTATGTATCGACTCAAGTGAAGGGTTCTCCGAATGGCAACGTTTAACTTTAAAATGGATTCAAGAAAACTATGGAGATACAGTAAAATGTGGAGCTGGTAACGTTGTAGACCGTGAAGGATTCCGTTTTCTAGCAGAAGCTGGTGCTGACTTCATTAAAGTAGGTATCGGTGGTGGTAGTATTTGTATTACCCGCGAACAAAAAGGAATTGGACGTGGACAAGCAACTGCACTTCAAGAAGTAGCACGTGCACGTGATGAATACTATGCTGAAACTGGAGTATATGTTCCAATTTGTAGTGATGGTGGAATTGTTCATGACTATCACATGACACTTGCTTTAGCAATGGGATCTGACTTTATTATGTTAGGTCGTTACTTCTCAAGATTTGATGAAAGTCCAACAAAGAAAATTAACGTAAATGGACAATACATGAAGGAATACTGGGGAGAAGGAAGTGCAAGAGCACGTAACTGGCAACGTTATGACACAGGTGGAGAAGAAGAAGGTCTTTCATTTGTGGAAGGTGTTGACTCATATGTTCCTTATGCAGGTAGTTTGAAGGATAATGTAAGCTTAACATTAAGCAAAATCAAACATACAATGTGTAACTGTGGAGCATTAACGATTCCTGAACTTCAAGAAAAAGCAAAAATTACATTAGTTTCTGCAACTTCATTAGTTGAAGGTGGAGCACACGATGTTGTGGTTAAAGAAGGAAACTATACAAATAAAAACGATTAACTCATAAAATGCATGCAATCTTGTGTGCATTTTTTCTTTATCATGAAATTTCTGCATTTTTTTTACTTCTTTGGACTAATTTCTATTATAATAAAGATGTTATAAATGAATGAAGAAAAGAGGAAACGTAATGGATAGAAAAATTGGAACAATCTCAATGGGGGTACGATGCCCAATTATTCGTGAAGGTGATGATTTAGCAAGTATCGTTGTTGATAGTGCACTGGAATCAATAAATAGCATTGGTTTATCAATTCGTGAAAATGATGTAATTTCGGTGACAGAGTCGATTGTCGCAAGAGCGCAAGGAAACTATGCAACCGTTGATGCAATCGCAAAAGATGTACAAACGAAATTAGGTGGAGAAACAATTGGGGTAATGTTTCCAATTCTTTCAAGAAACCGTTTCTCTATTTGTTTAAAAGGAATGGCAAGAGGGGCAAAGAAAATTGTCTTAATGTTATCGTATCCAAGTGATGAAGTTGGAAACGGACTACTTACGTATGAACAATTGGATGCAGCAAATGTAAATCCATACAGTGATGTATTATCACTTGAACAATACCGTGAATTATTTGGCTATGAAGTACATGAGTTTACAGGTGTTGACTACATTAGTTACTACAAAGAACTAATCGAAAGTGAAGACTGTGCATGTGAAATCATTTTTGCCAACAACCCAAAAGTGATTTTAGATTATACAAAAGATGTATTAACATGTGATATTCACACGCGTCAAAGAACAAAACGTATCTTAAAAGAAAACGGTGGAAACCGTATTCTAGGAATGGATGATATATTAAATGCACCGGTTGATGGAAGTGGATTTAATACAGAATATGGATTACTTGGTTCAAATAAAGCAACTGAAGATACAATTAAATTATTCCCTAACAATTCACAACAATTAGTGGAAGATATCCAAAAACAAATTAAAGATAAAACGGGAAAACATATTGAAGTTATGGTGTATGGCGATGGTGCTTTCAAAGATCCTCAAGGAAAAATTTGGGAACTTGCAGACCCTGTCGTTTCACCAGGATACACAAGTGGATTAAAAGGAACACCAAATGAAGTAAAGTTGAAATACTTAGCCGATAATGATTTCAAGGACTTAAATGGTGAAGAATTAAAAGAAGCAATTAAAACAAGAATTAAAGAAAAAGATGAAGATTTAACTGGTGATATGGCAAGTCAAGGAACAACACCTCGTCAATTAACCGACCTTATTGGTTCATTAAGTGACTTAACAAGCGGTTCTGGAGATAAAGGAACACCAGTTGTCCTAATTCAAGGATACTTCGATAACTATACAGAATAATAAGGGGAATGACATGAAGCAAGATATGATTGTAATACTCGATTTAGGGAGTACAGAAAATACGACATTAGCACGTGATATACGTGCGTTAAGTGTGTATAGCGAAATCTATCCACACGATATCACAAAAGAAGAAATCCTAGCTTTACCAAATGTAAAAGGAATTATTCTTAATGGTGGAGAAAACCGTATCGTTGATGGACAAGCTGTTGATGTAAATGATGAAATCTATTCAATTGGTGTACCAATTATGGCGATTGAACATCCAACAAGTAAAGTGGATGGACTTAATCACTATCCTACAGAAGCAGAACTTTCAACATTTGTATTAGATACATGTAAAGCAGAAAAAACATGGAATATGAAAAATTTCGTAGCTGACCAAGTGGAAAGAGTACGAAATGAAGTCGGAGATAAAAAAGTATTGTTGGCGTTATCTGGAGGAGTTGATTCTTCAGTTGTGGCTGCATTACTAATTAAAGCAATTGGAAAACAACTTGTTTGTGTTCACGTAAACCATGGATTAATGCGTAAAGGTGAATCAGAAGATGTAGTTGAAGTATTTAGAAATCAACTAGATGCAAACTTGATTTATGTAGATGCAAGTGAGCGCTTCTTATCAAAATTAGATGGTGTTTCAGATCCTGAAGAAAAACGTAAAATCATCGGGAATGAGTTTATTGTAGTGTTCGATGAAGAAGCAAATAAACTAGATGGTATTGATTATCTTGCACAAGGAACGATCTATCCAGATATCGTTGAGAGTGGAACAAAAACTGCAAAAGTAGTAAAATCACACCACAACGTTGGTGGATTACCAGAAGATATGAAGTTCAAATTAATTGAACCATTATATCAATTATTCAAAGATGAAGTACGTGCATGTGGTCTTGAACTAGGATTGCCTGAACATATGGTATTTAGACAACCTTTCCCTGGTCCTGGTCTAGGTGTAAGATGTCTAGGAGCAATCACAAAAGAACGCTTAGAAGCAGTCCGTGAATCTGATGCAATTCTTAGAGAAGAATTTGCGAAATATGGACTTGATAAAAAAGTATGGCAATACTTTACAGTTGTACCTGATTTTAAATCAGTAGGAGTTAAAAACCACGAACGTTCATTTGATTACCCAGTAATTCTACGTGCAGTAAACACAGTTGATGCTATGACAGCAACAATTGAATTACTAGACTGGGAAGTCTTATTGAAAGTAACCGATCGAATTGTCAAAGAAGTACCAAACGTCAATCGTGTACTTTATGATCTAACACCAAAACCTACGGGAACAATTGAGTGGGAATGATATCAAAAGCAATTATTTTTATTAAATATCTGTCAAAAAACATAAGATGAAAATCTTGTGTTTTTTAAAATGTTTTGTATTAACTAGAATTATCGAATATAGTATTATTATATAGATATGTTTTGTCTGTTTGAGCAAATTGAAAGAAGGTAGTTATGAAGAGTAAGAAAGAAATGATATTATCTGTCATCCAAAAGACTGCTGGAAGAATGGAAGGGGAGTTTGAATTTTCAACGACTTTTTTAGCAGAAAAACTGCAAATGCAAAGAAGTAATGTTTCTACAATTTTGAATCAATTGGTTAGTGAATCAGTTCTTGATAAAATAAATGGTCGCCCTGTTTTATATCGACTTTCAGGACAATCTACACACAATGGAGAAGAGAGTACAAGCTTCCAACAACTCATTGGTTATAATAATAGTCTGAAAAATGCCATTCAATTAGCAAAAGCATCTGTAATGTATCCAGATGGTCGCCTAAGTATTTTACTTATGTCTGAAAAGGGGAGTGGGAGTAGTCGATTCGCACAAACAATTTATGACTATGTGGTTGAGAAAGTGATAATAAATAGTGATTCTCCATATATAAAAATAAACTGTAATTACTTTATTCATAATATGAAAGGTCTAAGAGATACATTAATGGAATCTGAAAATAATGCTTTGAAATCTGCGGAAAATGGAGTGCTGTTTGTTGATCATATTCATTTGGTTCCAGATGAATGGAAAACAACTATTTATGATTTGGTATCAAAAGCAACAAATGATTATAATACTATTCTTATAATGTCTTCGGATTATTCAATTGATTCCAGATTAAAAGAGTTTATACCAGTTAAAATAGAATTACCTAATTTGAAAAAGAAAAAACTTTCTGAGAGATTTGAGTTTATACAAAAACAGTTAATAAATGAATCGATTAAAATGAAGCAGCCGATTCATATTGAATCTTATTTATTAAATGGACTTTTATTATATCCTTGCAGTGGTAACTATAAACAACTGCAAGACGATATACGAATGGGGTGTGCAAATGCATATACTAGAAGTTTTCAAAGTAATGTAGATAGTCTATATTTATTGTTTGAAGATTTTCCATCATATATTCGAAAAGGGTTACTTTTATATAAAAACAATTATCCGGAAATTAATAGACTTATTAATCAGGATACTACCTATAGTTTTGAAAATAATAAGGTTGAAAAGGTAAAAGAGGAAGATAAAAATTCGAAAACAGTATATGAGTGGGTAGAAGAAACAACAAATAGTTTAAAGAGTAAAGGACTAAATATGGAGGATATAGAGGTTATTATAACTTCAGATCTAGAAAAACGTTTATATACATTCACCCAAGGTATTGAAAAAGAAAATATTGATAAAGAATCGCTTTCAAAAATTGTAGATCAACATCTCATTGAACTGACAGATCAGTTTTTAGATGAAGCATCCGAAAAATTCAAGAAAGTATATCCTAGCTCAGTTCTTTATGGGTTATGCTTACACCTTTCATTTGCGATTGAACGGGTACATGATCGTCGTAAATTAAATAAAGAAATAATCGATGATATGAAAAGTAATAAAGAAGAATATCATTTTAGTGCACAATTTCTAAAAAAACTTGAACAGGAATTTCAAGTTCAATTATATGATGATGAATCAGCTTTAGTAACAATGTTTCTAATTCAAAGAAATAGAGATGAAATTAAAAGTGAATACCCAGTGTTCTTAATTGCAATGCATGGAGAATCTACTGCATCATCATTGGTGGATGTGGTTTCCTCACTGACGAAATCTGATCAAGTATATGCATATGATTTATTATTGGATATGGATATACATGATGCTTATGAGGAGTTAAAAGCATTACTAATTGACATTAGTAATGGACGCGAAGTGTTGATGATGTATGATATGGGTTCATTAAAGACAATGGGAGAGACTATTGCTAAAGAAACAGGTATAAATATACATTTCTTAGTATCACCAACTACACTGCTGGCATTGGAGTGTGCAAGAAAGATAACGATGAAAAATAATGTTACAGAAATATTAGATGATTTGAAATTAACTTATGAAAGCTATTATCCTTATGTAATGGAAAACTATAAACGAATGTCGATGAAAAACATAATTGTAGCACTTTGTATGACTGGTGAAGGAGGAGCAATTCAGATTAAACAATATCTTGATAAACATTTAGATATTGAAAATGCTGAAGTAATTCCTTTAGCTATGAATAATACAAAACAGTTAATAGATAGTATTAATCATTTAAGAGAAATGCATAATATTTTATATATCATAGGAACAGAAAATCCACAACTACATAATATTCCATTTATATCTGTGGCACAGTTATTCTCACTACCAGCAAGTAAACTAACAATGTTATTATCAATTGGTGGAGTGGAAATAGCAATGAAAGGTAAAATGGAATATACAAGAATTTGTAATAATTTAAAGGAAGAACTACCGGGACTTGATATTGATGGAATTAAGCGTATTTTACCTAGTATAATAGGTCAGATAAATGAAAAGTATTCATTGAATCAAGATCAAAGGGTCGGAATTTTTATGCATTTAGCTGGCTCGATTAATCGACTGACATCGAATGAAAGTATACCAATATCAAAAGATGATACAAGGATATTAATGAAGAATAAAACGATTCTAAATGATTTACACGATATTTTGAAACCAATAGAAAATTATTTTGATATTAAGTACAAGGATGAAGAATTAGAAAATCTTATTCGTATTATTAAGAAAATTTAAGATTTAGTAGAGAGACATAATTATTATGTCTTTTCTTTTTATTTAGTGTATGAAGTGTATGAATGTTTATTGAAGATAATATATGTTGAGGATTATATAAAACATAAATGTGCAGTAGTCATGTTATTATACATATCACTAAATTATCAATAGTGTATAAACTACTGTTAATGTGTATAAATAAGAAAAAATAATCAATAAAATAGAAGGTTGATAAAGTGCTAGTATTTTAATAAACTTTGCACATAAGGAAAGAATTAATTCATATCAATGGTCGACCGATAGGAAATGATTTCCATTATAAGTGAGATTTTATCACGAGAGGAGTGTATAGAATATGGATATTGAAACCGTTTCAATGACTTTAATTGCTCATGCCGGAGAAGCACGCAGACTTGCATTCGAAGCCTTAGCAAAAGCAAAAACTCATGATTTTACAGAAGCAGATGTGTTGATAGCAGAAAGTGAAAAAGAAGTTACTTTGTCACATCAAGGACAAACTGATTTATTAATTAATGAAGCAAAAGGCGTATCAACACAAGTAAATGTACTATTGGTGCATTCACAAGATCATTTAATGACAAGTATGTTGGCAATTGATTTAATAAAAGAAATGATTATATTATACAAGGAACTATCTAAGAAATAGTTAAGATAATATGAAGTGACCCCCTAAGTTGTCTAAACGTGGATTTAGATTCATAATAGAAATTGTAAAAATAATATTAAGAATCGTTACCATAA
>NZ_SODD01000036.1 GCF_004365815.1 Breznakia blatticola | reverse complement strand
TTATGGTAACGATTCTTAATATTATTTTTACAATTTCTATTATGAATCTAAATCCACGTTTAGACAACTTAGGGGGTCACTTCATATTATCTTAAAAAACACCTACACACAAGCAGTGGTAGATGTTTGGTGTGATATGTTTGACTACTTGTAGTATGTATTATCAAAGACATACTGTCAATTGAAGTGAAAGCTTAATGTTGGAGTAGCTTTTTATATAGTGAATCAATGGCAAATGCACCTAGTGGTGCAGTAAGTAAAATGGCAAGAATAGAAACAGCAAGTACGAGATTACCACACGCAAGTCCCATACTTAATGGGATAGGACCTAAGGCAGCTTGCACGGTTGCTTTGGGTGTATAGGCAATCATGGTAAAGATGCGCTCTTTGCGATTGAGTTTGCTTTTTACTAAACAAATAAGGACACCCACCATTCGAAAGAGTAGTCCAAATAGTAAAAGTAGAATTGCTAATACACCGATCGTTTGAATATAAGCGATGTTGATGGAAGCACCAACTAAAATAAATAAAACAAATTCAGCGACTACCCATAAATGGTCATAGCGAAATTGCAATCGGCTTGCCAGTGTACTATAGAATTGTTTAGTTGCAATTGCCATACTCATAATTGCCAACAAAGCAGAAAACGGAATGTTAGGAAATTGATCTTGTATTTGAAGTAATAAAAAAGTAGTACTCATTAAGATCATAATTTTAATAGTGTCGCGTAGGTGTAATAGTTGAAACAGTTTAGTAAGTAAGTATCCTACAAGAAAACCAACTGCAATACCTAAAAGAATAGAGATTGGTACATTGATAAAACTTGTAGCATCAACATGGTTTCCGGTTGCTAAAGTTGTACATGCAGTAAAGATTACAATGACAAATACATCATCAACAGAAGCACCAGCTAACACCATTTGTGGAATTCCTTGTTTTGTTCCATATCCTTGATTCATGATTTGAATCATTCGCGGAACAATAACTGCAGGAGATACTGCAGCTAAGACACTTCCAAGAATTGCAGCATCAAGTAAGGAAATATGAAGTAGTGGCGGTGCAATTAACATGACCCCAATGATTTCAAAACAAGCAGGGACAAAACACATCAAAATTGCCGATCGTCCAACCGACTTCAACTCATGCAAGTTTAGTGATAATCCGGCACGCGTTAAAATGATAATTAATGCAATCTGACGTAAGTCATCCGACATTTCTAAGATTTGTCCATCAATGCAATTAAGTACATATGGACCCAATAGCATTCCTGTTGCCATCATTCCAATTAAACTTGGCAAATGTAATTTCTTACAAATTGCACTGAGTATAATTCCTAATAAAAACATATATGCAAAACTTGTTAACATGTGTTACCTCCAATAAAAAAGCTAATGAACTGCATAAAAAATGCAGAAATCATTAGCTTGCGCGGTTTCGATACTGTAATCGTGGGAGATTTCATTCCCTGCGCATAGTATACAAAAGATTTACGTGCTTGTCTATGTTTCCTGTACATATTCCATCATCTTTTCGGATATAGAATTGTGTCATGTCACAAAATGTAATACAATAAAATGGATACAAAGGAGTGGCGAGAAATGTACAAAACAGATTTAGAGATTGCACAGGAAGCAAAACTGCAACCAATTACAGAGATTGCGAAAAAAGCAGGAATTCCTGAAAGTGAATTAGAATTATATGGGAATGTAAAAACAAAAGTTTCGCTTGATGTATTAAAAAATGCAGAAGCAAAGGAAGATGGAAAACTAATTTTAGTAACAGCGATTAACCCAACAAGAGCTGGTGAAGGAAAAAGTACAACAACGGTTGGTTTGGTTGATGCATTTAACCAAATTGGTAAAAAAGCGATGGTTGCGTTACGTGAACCAAGTTTAGGACCAGTCTTTGGAATTAAAGGTGGAGCTGCAGGTGGTGGATATGCGCAAGTTGTCCCAATGGAAGATATCAATCTTCACTTTACTGGAGATATGCATGCTATCACAACATGTAATAACTTGATTAGTGCATGTTTAGATAATCACTTACACCAAGGAAATGAGTTACAAATCGATAAAGATCGCGTCGTCTTTAAACGTGTTTTGGATATGAATGATCGTGTACTTCGTCAAGTTGTAGTAGGTTTAGGTCCAAAAGCAAATGGAGTAGAACGTCATGATGGATTTACAATCACAGTAGCAAGTGAGATTATGGCAGTACTTTGTTTAGCAAATTCATTAATGGATTTAAAAGAACGTATTGGAAAAATCTTAGTTGCTTATAACGTAGAAGGACAACCTGTTTACGTTGCAGATTTAGGAATTGCTGGAGCATGTGCAATGGTCATGAAAGATGCAATTAAACCAAACCTTGTTCAAACACTAGAAAACAATCCAGTGTTAATTCATGGTGGACCATTTGCGAATATTGCGCATGGATGTAATAGTGTACTAGCAACAAGAACTTGTTTAAAACTTGCTGATTATGTTATTACAGAAGCAGGATTTGGAGCTGACTTAGGAGCAGAAAAATTCTTAGATATCAAATGTCGTGAAGCAAACTTAAAACCAAATGCAGTTGTGATCGTTGCGACAATTCGTGCCTTAAAACAACATGGAAATGTTGCTTATGAAGACTTGCAAACGGAAAATGTAGAAGCGATGCTTGAAGGATGCTGTAACCTTGCAAAACACATTGAAACCATTCAAGCTTTCGGTTTACCATATGTAGTAGCAATCAATGAGTTTGCAACAGATACACAAGCAGAAGTAGAAGCACTTCAAACATGGTGTAAACGAAATAATCACCCGATGTCATTATCACAAGTATGGGCAAAAGGTGGAGAAGGTGCAGTAGATTTAGCAAACCAATTGGTTGAACTTGTCGAACAAGAAAACAACTACAAACCACTCTATGATTTAGATGCATCAATTGAAGATAAAATCTTAACCATTGCCAAAACATGTTATGGGGCAAAAGATGTACATTATACAGATGAAGCGAAAGCTCAAATTGCGATGTTTACACAACATGGTTGGGATAAACTTGCGATCTGTATGGCGAAAGTTCCATCAAGTTTAACAGATGATGCAAAAATCTGTGGAGCACCAAAAGACTTTACAATTACGATTCGTGAACTTCGTCCATCACTAGGTGCAGGATTTATTGTGGCATTAACAGGTAGTGTTATGACAATGCCTGGTTTACCAAAAGTACCTGCTGCAAACCGTATGGATATTGATGAGGATGGAAACATCACAGGATTATTCTAAGATTGACCAAGGGAAACCTTGGTTTTTTTCTATCGTGCATCTAAGTAGAAAATTAGACTACATTCTTTTATGATATACAAGAACACAATTTTGATGTGTTCAAAATGATAAATTACCACTTGGTAGTTTGTGTGAAAATGATGCAACAGGCTGAATCGAATCGATGCATCAAACAGCGAAAAGAACAATGTGCAAAACAAACAAGCTTTGTGTGAATTGTTCTTTTTTTTGCATCTACATTTACCTAGACGTCAAATTAGCATATAATTTACAGTAGAAACAGAGGTGAATGTATGAAAATAGGATGTGTAAAAGAAATAAAGAAACATGAATATCGTGTTGGTTTAACCCCAGCAAGTGTACAAGCATATGTCCAAGCAGGACACGAAGTGTACTTTGAAAAAGGTGCGGGTGTAGGTAGTGGATTTATGGACGATGCCTACCAAGAAGCAGGAGCAATCGTAGTTGATCAAGCAAGCACTGTTTGGGAAACCGTAGATATGATGACAAAAGTAAAAGAACCTTTAGCTAGTGAATACAAATACTTCCGCGAAGGTTTAATCTTATATACATATTTGCATTTAGCAGCAAATGAAGAATTAACAGATGAATTAACGAAAAAGAAAGTTACTGGATTTGCTTATGAAACGTTAATGGATGCAGGAGAACTTCCATTATTAAAGCCAATGAGTGAAGTTGCTGGACGTCTAGCCTTACAAGAAGGTGCCAAAAGTTTGGAAGTACATAGCGGTGGACGTGGTGTATTGCTAAGTGGTGTGCCAGGCGTACAAAAAGGTAAAGTTGTCATTATCGGTGGTGGTGTCGTTGGAACACACGCTGCAAAAGTTGCAGTTGGACTAGGAGCAGATGTAATTATCTTAGATAAAAGCATTCGTCGTTTAGCACAACTTGATGATATCTTTGGAAACAGTATTCAAACGCTGTATTCAACCGATCATGAAATTGAAGAACAATGTAAACAAGCAGACCTTGTTATTGGGGCAGTTTTAATTCCTGGAGCAGCAGCACCTAAATTAATCAAAAAATCCTATTTAGCAAACATGCAACCAGGAAGTGTAATTGTCGATGTCGCTGTTGACCAAGGTGGATGTGCTGAGAGCACAAAAGCAACGTACCACGATGATCCAACGTATGTGGTTGATGGTGTCGTTCACTATTGTGTAGGAAATATGCCAGGAGCTGTACCGAGAACATCAACAATTGCCTTAACCAACGCAACGCTTGCATATGGATTAAAAATCGCAAGTGCATCAATGGAAGAATTGATTCATGATCCAGTGATGGTTAGTGCAATTAATACATACAAAGGACACATTACCTTTGAAGGTGTTGCCACAGCATTTGATAAACCATACAAAGATATTAAAGACTTAATCTAAACAAAATATAAAACATCAGAAAAAGCCTTTAAAATACGAGTTCGATTGTGAAAACTTTCTCAATAACATGCTTCACTTTTAAATGAAAATGGAGTATTATAGAGGTACTGAAACAGGAGGAATTATAAAATGGCATTAGTATCAGCAAAAGAAATGCTTGAAAAAGCACATGCAGGACATTACGCAGTTGGTCAATTTAACATTAACAACTTAGAATGGACTAAAATGATTTTATTAGCTTGTGAAGAAGCAAAATCACCAGTAATCCTTGGAGTATCTGAAGGTGCTGGAAAATACATGACTGGTTACAAAACAGTAGTTGCAATGGTTGAAGCAATGGTTGAATCATTAGGAATTACAGTTCCAGTTGCATTACACTTAGACCACGGTTCATACGAAGGGGCAAAAGCTGCTTTAGAAGCTGGATTCTCATCAATTATGTTTGATGGATCTCACTACCCATTCGAAGAAAACTTAGAAAAATCAAAAGAAATTATCGAACTTTGCCACAGCAAAGGTGTATCTGTTGAATGTGAAGTTGGAGCAATCGGTGGAGAAGAAGATGGTGTTGTAGGTTCAGGAGAAGTTGCAGACCCTCAAGAATGTAAAGTTATCGCTGACTTAGGTGTTGACATGTTAGCTGCTGGAATCGGAAACATCCACGGAAAATACCCTGAAAACTGGGCTGGATTAAACTTCGATGTACTTGGACAAATCCAAGACGTAACAAGCGGAAAACCATTAGTATTACACGGTGGTTCAGGAATTCCAACTGACCAAATTAAAAAAGCAATCTCTTTAGGAGTATCAAAAATCAACGTAAATACAGAATTACAATTAGTATTTGCTGATGCTACTCGTAAATATATTGAAGCTGGTAAAGACTTAGAAGGTAAAGGATACGACCCTCGTAAATTATTAGCTCCAGGTTGCGATGCAATCAAAGCTGAAGTTCTTAACAAAGTTAAAGAATTCGGTTCTGAAGGACAAGCTTAATAATCAAAAACGAAAGTACATTTAAAAAAATGTACTTTTTTTATAGGAAAGGATGAACTCTCGACTTTTTTTTGATATGATAGGATGCGTAAGCAAGAAGGAGTTTTTATGGATTGTACAGATCAAATGTTAGAACGTAAAGAATCTTGGGTTTTAAAAAATGAAAAATTATTAAAACAAGGTGTGTATGTAATGGACATCAACAACACGTATATCGATGAAGATTGCACGATTGGTGAAGGTAGTACGATTTATCCAAACGTTTGGATTGAAAAAGGAACCGTTATTGGTAAAAATGTAACAATTTTACCGAATTCATTTCTATCAAATGCAACCATTGAGGATAATGTAACAATCGATTCAAGTAAGATTGTGGATAGTATTGTCGGTGTAGATAGTGTAGTTGGACCAATGTCTCACTTACGTGGACATACGCATATTAAAGGAAATGCCCGCATTGGAAACTTTGTGGAAATGAAGAATACAAACTTCGGTTTAGGTAGTAAATGTGCACATTTAACGTACCTAGGAGATAGTGATGTCGGAGAAAAAGTAAACTTTGGTTGTGGTGTTGTCACTGTTAACTATGATGGAAAAAACAAATTCCGTACAGTAGTTGGTGATGGAGCGTTCGTTGGAAGTAACGTAAACTTAATTGCACCAGTAACCATTGGTAAAAATGCATTATTAGCTGCAGGAAGTACCATCAATAAAGATGTGGAAGATGGAGCTATGGGAATTGCAAGACCATTCCAAGAAAACAAACCTGAAAAAGGTAACCAATACAAAAATAAATAAAATGAAGGAGAAAATCATGGATAAGGAAAAAGCTGTAGTTTTTGCCCTAACTACAAGTGTAAACTTGGCAAAAGAAATGTGTGAAGTTATTGGATTGGAACTAGGGAAATGTGAAGTGAAGCACTTTGCAGATGGGGAAATCCTAGTACAACTTGGAGACACGGTACGTGGTAAGGACGTATTTATCGTTCAATCGACGTGTAACCCAGTATCAAGTTCAATTATGGAAGTACTTATTTGCATTGATGCATGTAAACGTGCAAGTGCAAAAAGCATTAGTGTGATTACGCCATATTACGGATATGCTAGACAAGACCGTAAAGCGCAACCACGTCAACCAATTACAGCGAAACTTATCGCCGATTTATTACAAGCAGCAGGAGCAACTCGTGTTATCACAACGGAGTTACATGCCGCGCAAATCCAAGGGTTCTTCAACATCCCGGTAGATGATTTAAGTGTTATGTGCATTATCTCAAACTACTTTGTTGAAAAATTCGGACCAAATGCAGATGATGTTGTCGTTGTATCACCAGACCATGGAGGAACAACAAGAGCACGTAAAGTTGCAAATGCATTAAACTGTCCACTTGCAATTATTGACAAACGTCGTCCAAAACCAAACGTTGCAGAAGCAATGAACTTAATTGGAGATGTAAAAGGTAAAAAAGCAATTGTTGTTGATGATATCGTAGATACTGCAGGTACATTAATGGCTGGTATTGATATGTTATACAACAATGGAGCAACTGAAGTATACACAGCATGTGCACATGCCGTACTTAGTGATCCAGCAATTGAACGTATCAATAATTCTAGAATTGTTGAATTTGTTTGTACAAACACAATTGATCAAACAGAAAATGCAAAACTGATGCCAAAAATGCGTGTAATCAGTTTAGCTGAACTTCTTGCCCTAACCATTCGTCAAATCGAAGAAGGTCGTCCAGTAAGCGAAATGTTACAACGCTTTAACTACGACAACAAATAGAAAATCTAAGACACTTCGGTGTCTTTTTTTCAAGCTTGTATCATTCCCATAGCCTTTGTTTGAATTTTTGGCGTATAATACGTATATAAGGGTTTAGGTGATAAGATGAAAGTATTATTGATGAATGGAAGTCCACGTCCAGCAGGATGTACGCATCGTGCATTATTAGAAGTGGAAAAACAACTACAAAGTGAAGGAATCGAAACAGAGATTGTCCATATTGGAACCACACCAATTATGGGTTGTACATCGTGTGGGATATGTGCAGAAAAAGGTGAGTGTTTTCAAGATGATCTTGTAAATACATTTGCCAAAATGGCAAAAGATGCAGATGGATTTGTCTTTGGAAGTCCAACATATTATGCGGATGCATCAGGACCACTTACTGCGTTTATGAATCGCTTGTTTTATTCAGCAGGAAATGTGTTTGCACAAAAACCAGGTGCAGCCGTTGCATCATGTAGACGTGCAGGTGCAATGAATACATTAGATCATATTCAAAAGTATTTCTTGATCAATCATATGCCAGTGGTTCCATCACAATATTGGAATGTGGTACATGGTTCTACTCCTGAAGATGTTGAAAAAGATTTAGAAGGACTCCAAACAATGCGCTCATTGGCAAAAAATATGGCATTTATGCTTAAATGTATTGAAGCAGCAATGGAAAAAGGGTTACCATTTCCAGAATATGAAAGAAAGGTACGGACGAACTTCATCCGATAGGTGGACATAATGGCAAAAAAAGTACTAATTACAATTTCACGTGAATATGGTAGTGGAGGAATTTTACTAGCAAATGAACTAGGTAAGAAATTAGGAATTCCTGTGTATGATAAAGAACTCTTATTTCAAATGAGTAACGAGAGTGTAAAAAACAAAAGCATTCATGATCAAGTAGAAAAGAATGTTGAAAATGCAGATTACTATTTTCATCTAGGAGGGACAAAGTTTTTAGGTGCAAGTGGAGTACTAACTGAAATTGCCTTGCATGAAAGAGTCTACACCAATCAACGTGATGTGATCCTTGAAGCAGCGAAACAAAGTTGTATTATTCTAGGTCGTTGTTCAGGGAATATTTTAAAACAAGATCCAGATGTCGTTCGTGTATTTGTGCGCGCAGAGGTTGCGGATAAGAAAAAACGCGCAATTGAAGTATACAAAGATGATGCAGAGAATATTGAGAAAATATTACATGATATGGATATGCGCAGGGCTAACTACTTTAACTACTTCACCAATGAAGTGTGGGGAAAGATTAATAATTATGATCTTGTTGTTAATACAAGTAAAGTTGGAATCGAAGGTGCTGCAGATACGATTATCGCGTATGTACAAGCAAGAGATGAAAAAAGGAGTGATGCATAGCATCGCCCCTTTTTTACACTTTGATAAATTGTTGATCCTTAGAAGGAATATCGTTTGTATCAGAAATATATCGTTCAACCTGCATATGTAAATCATATGCATCACGAAGTTCCATGATTTGTTGCATCATAGGTGAATCGTGATGTATATCAAGTGCTTTTTGATCTGTCCAAGAATCGATAAGTAGGACAGTTTCTTCATCTTCCATTGGAAAGAAATACGCATAAGTGATATTGCCTTTTTCTGCACGTATAGCATCCACGATCCCTCTATCCACCATTTCTTGTGCAAACTTTCTTGCATTTCCATTAGTCCCATGATAATAAATATTAACAGTAATTGCCATAAATTGATCCTTTCTACAATTCGATTTGATTGTATGATTTCAGTAATGTTTTATATAACGGATACGATAGTAGTAGGGATACTACAATCGTAACAAGTATAATTTCCACTTGTCTTGTATCAAATAATACGTTCATAAATTCATAGTTTACATGGAAAACATTGGTTGTGAGATAGATGATTCCAAAATATAAAGTGATAAGTTCGATAACTAATAAAAAGAAATAATAACCTCCATGCATTTTATAACGTACTTTCATTTTGAATCGAAGAAGTATGATAGGTATAAATATGAAAAAACACAGCAATGAATAAAATAGTATATTTTTGATTTCGTATTGTCCAATGTTGAGTGTATCAAGAAGTAAAGTAAAAACTACAATAGTAAGAAATCCATATAGCATGATACCAAGTGTTTTACATAAAATATAATCTAGATAGTCCTTACGTGAAATTGGATAACTCATAAGGTACATACCATCAGGGTTACGCAAGTCTCCATAAATTGAAATCTGACTCATTGGGAAAAGGGTGAAATATAAAAATGTAAATTCATTTTTTGAAGAAATTAAGTAAATAATTGGCATTCCAATAAAAATCATTATAAAAGAGATTCGATTTGTATACCATTCTCTAAGAAACAAGTTTTTCATAGTGGTTCTCCTTTGATTATAAATTCGAGTAAATCATCAATAGATGCATTCTCAATAATGACATCTTTGTAGTTTTCTAAATAGAATGGTTTCTGATTGGTTAAGCAGCTATATCCATAGGATTCCTTCTTTATCGACTGAATACATGAGGTATCCATCCTTTTATATGCTACATCACTCACTTTGATTAATGCATATTGATTTTGAATGGTATCCATTGTCTCGTGCATACGAATAGTTCCTTGGTTAATGAAATAGAGATCATCGCATAAATTTTCTAAATCAGATGCGATATGTGAACTGATAATAATCGTACGTGTATCATCCATATAATTTCTTAAAATATCAAGAATCTCATTTCTTGAAACAACATCCAATCCAAGCGTTGGTTCATCAAGTATCAGTAACTTTGCATGATGTGATAATGCTAGAAATATTTTTAGTTTTGCCAAAGCCCCATTAGATAATAAAGATAAACCACTTTCGATATTTACATCATGTGCTGTGCAGTATGCATGAAATTGCGCTTCATCAAAGTTTGTATACATCGCTTTATGAATTTCAATGATATGTTTGATAGACATACTTAGATCATAAAATGAATTTTGAAAGACGCAGCCGATGTTTGCCTTATCTGCTGTTTGCAAAGGTTGGTGTCCAAAAACAGATACACTTCCTTCATCTGGATAAATGAAATTCATGATGAGTTTCATTAATGTTGTTTTACCTGCACCATTTGCACCAACTATACCTGTAATATAACCAGTTTGGATGTGCATATCATAATTTACAGAGAAATCATCCAGTGTCTTTTTAACATGATGTAGTTTAATCATAAGTATCCTCCATAACCAGTTGAAATAGCATCGCGACATCTTCTTTGCTAAGCTGATTCACCCTTGCTTTAGTAAGTGCTTGTTCCATAAGAATTTCCACTTCTTTTTTTACTTCTTCGTATGCTAAATTGCGATTGATAGTTAGTACATAACTTCCTTTTCCGTGAATTGTAGCGATATAACCCTCTTCTTCAAGAAAGTCATATGCTTTTTTTACGGTAAGTGCACTGATTTTTAAGTCTTTTGCAAGTCCTCGTACCGAAGGTAAAAAACTTCCTTCAGGTAATTGTTTATTCAAAATCATGCTTTTGATACTTTCTACGATTTGTTCGTAGATGGGTTGCATGGATTTATTATTAATGATAATGTTCATACGTATCACCTCGTAAACAGTATATAACAGTATATAACATATGTAAAGTTTAAGCATAAAAAAAGACAGCTATTTGCCAATGTCATTAAGTTAAGGATTGTAAAACATAGAAGAGTTAGAAATATCTGACCCTTCTTTTTTATTTGCTCAATGTGTTGACAAAAAATCGAAAATCTGGCGCTTCGTTACACTCAGCGCTTGCAGTAAAAGTAGAAGGAGGTCTTACTAATGAAGACAACAAGATACTTATTATCACTGCAATCGCAGGTATACAAGAAAAGAATAGGGAGACTGTGTTATGTCAAACTATCCTAACAAGGTGATGCATATTTTTAACCAAAAGCTTAAGGAACTAGAGTCGAGGCTTCATGATGAAGACTTTGTAAGACAAGCCGGGATTGATTTCACAAGAAAAAGAAAACTTGGATTTAGTGACATAGTTAAATCTTTGATTTTTATGTCATCAAAGCCGTTAACAGAGGAATTATATGATTATTATGAATATGCATCAGATATTGTATCAGCAAGTGCTTTCGTTCAAGCAAGAGAGAAGATACTACCTAAAGCATTCTCTGCATTATTCACAATGATTAATGAATCTTTCCTATGTACTTCTTTACACAAAGGATATCATTTAGTAGCGGTAGATGGTTCAGACTTAGCTATTCCATATGTTCCTACGGACATCAAAACGTATAAAAGTAATGGTCCCAATAATAAAGGTACAAATCTTTATCATATTAACTCTTCCTATGATTTACTGAACAATCGATACGTTGATATCGTAATAAATGGATTCCAACATTCTGCTGAACAAGAGTCACTATGCACAATGGCTCGTCGATACACACAGGGGAAAGCAATATTTATTGCCGACCGAAACTACGCAACTTGGAACGTCATGGAGCATCTAAAAGATGCAGGACAGCATTTTCTAATTAGAGCTAAGGATATTGATTCAGAGAACGGCTTATTAAAGAAGTTTAAACTCCCCAATGAAGCGTTTGACTTAGAAATAGAAACCATACTTACTATAAAACAAACAAGCGAAGTAAGGAGCAATCCCGACAAATATCGCTTCCTCTCAACTTCTTCAACTTTTGATTTTATTAGTAAAGATAAACCTTATCATCCAGTTAAATATCGTGTCGTTCGTTTTAAAATAGAAGGTGGTGAAGAATATGAAACAATTATTACCAATCTATCAAGGGAAGAATTCTCATCGAAAGAAATCAAAGAATTATATGGGATGCGTTGGGGTATCGAGGTGTCTTTTCGCCATTTGAAGTATGCGACTGGTTTAAAAGTGTTGCACGCAATAAAGCGAAACAGTATCCAACAAGAAATTTGGGCAAGAGTCATACTTTACAATCTATCCATGATTATCATTAATAAAGCGTCAGTTAAACTTCAGAAAACAAATAAGAAATGGAATTACTCAATCAATATCACAAGAGCTATCCACATTATCAGAGATATGGCAAAAAGAAAAGGTGGAATCCCACCCAGTCTCGAATCGATAATATCCAAAGAGTTACTTCCTATAAGACCAAATCGCAAGTTCACTAGAAAAGTCCGCGCTCAAAGTCTTATCAATATCAACTACCGTTTCTCGTAACTGACTTCATTATAAATCAAAAATTTGAAAAGTTCACTAAGTTGGACGATTTTCATCGTGGTAAAGTCACAACAACGTTATGAATATCTGAAAAAGAAAACGTATAACCATTTTTATTCAACTGGTTATACGTTTAGTGCAATCCTTAACTTAATGACATTGGCTATTTGCTGCCTTTAAGAATCGGTGTTACTTTTTTGTAGACTAGGAATACGACAAGACATGTTGCAGTTCCTTTGATTAAGTTGAATGGTAATACAGCAACAAGCATAAAGGTAAATAGACTAGATACCGGAATACTTGCTTGACTTAAGAATGCTTCAATTGGCATCTTGAAGAAATATGCATATGCTGGTAATAAAACAAAGTAGTTAAGGATCATAGCAACGACGCTTAGACTTATAATACCAACAACCATACCAATAATTGCTTGTTTTTTTGTCTTGTTTTTTTGATACATATACGAAGCAGGTACCACAAGTGCACATCCCATTAGAAAGTTTGCAACTTCACCAATTCCCATTGTTGTTGTTCCATCAAGTAAAAAGTTGATAAAGTTTTTTAGTGCTTCAATCATAATGGCAGGACCAGGTCCTAAGGCAAATCCCCCAAGTAAGACAATAACCTCACTGAAATCCATTTTGAAAAATGGTGGCACCAGTGGGACAAGTGATAGTTCAAATAACATCACAACTGCAGCAATTGCTGCAAGTACACTAACTTTAATTAGCGTCTCCAGTTTTTTGTTCATTTCATAATCTCCTTTTCAATAAAAAAACCTGTGAGTAACACAGGGCAATATTTCATATGAAAAGAATGTTCTTCTTTCATCCAGACTATACTGTCGCCACTGGAATTACACCAGTTCAGCCTTTCGGCTCGCGGGGTTTACCGCCGGTCAGGAATTGTTAGTAAACTAACGCACCTTGCCCTGAAGATTACAAAATCATTATAGCATAAATATTCGATATGCAAATAAAAAAAGCAGGAGAAACTCCTACTTTTGGTTTGTTTGCTCTTGTTCAAGCTTATTTGTTATCCACGTGTGATACAAACATAGCATGTCCAAAGTAAACAACATCGACCCATGATTTAGTTGGATCGCAATCTCATTAATATCCATTGTTGGGGTAAGTCGTTCAGCGCTATGACGACTCATTAAACTTTCTAAAGTTCCTTCTTCCATTTCTGCAAGAAACTCGTTAATTTCTGGTAACATAAGTTTTTCACATCCTTCAATTTCCATTATAGTACAAACCTTAAAAAAATCTAGATGTATGCTTATTTTCACATACTTGTTTCTATTAGAAACTCATGTATAATACAACTATGAAAACCAAACCAATAAACTCAATTCAACAAATGATTACCGGGTTAGCCATATGTATATTGGGAATCGTTATTTTAAATGCTGCGATGTTAACACTGAGCACCTTTTTTTATGTGTTTGGGATTGTATTTGTAGTGATGGGATTAAGTAAACTATTTACGTTTATTTCACACAAGATTCGTGGATTAGAAAAAGTAGATTCTTTTTTGCGAATTTGTATAGACTTTGCAATTGGAATATTAATTATCATATTCCCAGATATGCCAATATCGATTTTTGGAATTGTATGTGCTTTTTATGCATTACTAAATGCAGCAATTCACTTTGTGAATGCATATATAAAAAGTAAGAATCATGTACGTGATCAATATAAAGAACTTGCAGTAGGAACTGTTTATTTTATCTTTGGGGTCTTCTTATTGTTTTCACCTGCTATGTATGTAAGTGTTGTAGTGAATGTAATTGCGGTCTTCTTTATTTTATACGGGTTTGGAATGTTTCATTCGGGAGTGCGCCTAGCCTTATCTATTCAACGTAAGAATGATCTAAAGCGTAAAATACGAATTACTTTACCAACGTTTGTAGAGTTTATGATTCCAAGTTACGTGCTTGGACAAATCAATAAACTTTTGCAACCAACGCAAGTCGATCAACCATCCAAACTGAGTTTTGAACAACGTAAAAGTGATGAAGATGTTGATGTCGAAGTACTCGTGCATATGAGCGAAAAAGGTTTTGGACGTGTTGGCCATGTAGATATTGCCTACAAAAATATGGTATTATCATATGGCAACTATGATCCAAGTAGTTGGCGTATGTTTGAACTTATTGGTGATGGTGTACTCTTTACAGCAAATAAAAAAGAATACATTCCTTTTGTTATTGAAGATAGTGCCAAAACACTTGTTGGCTTTGGTTTAAAGTTAAGTGAAATGCAACTACAAGCGATGAGTGAACTGGTTGATTGTGTCATGGAAAATACAATCAAATGGATTCCACCATTTTATGTTGGGGTAAATGATTTTTATGCTTCACGCTTAAGTTTCCATGTTCCTACAAATTTCTTCAAAGTTCGTGATGGTCGCTTTCGTACATTCTTTGTTGTTGGTGATAACTGTGTGCGCTTTGTAGATCGTTTATTAGGTGCTGCAGGCATTGACTTGATTAAGTTGTATGGAATTATCACGCCAGGAAGTTATTATGATTATTTAAATGCAGAGTTTGCAAATCCAAATGGGATTGTTGTCAGCAAACGTATATATAGTAGTATTTTAGAAAAAGATGGAGATAAAAATGAAAAGTAAAGTAGTGTTTATTGATGTGGATGGAACCTTATGTCTAGATGATGGACATACTGTACCAGAAAGTGCGCAAGCAGCTTGTAAGCAAGCAAGAAAAAATGGACATAAATTGTTCTTATGTACCGGTCGCTCAAAACCAGAAATCTTTGATAACATCTTAGAAGTTGGTTTTGATGGTATTATTGGAGCAGGTGGAGGATTTGCTGATGTGAATCAAGAAAATCTATTCCATAAGCAAATGCAAGAAGCAGATGTAAAAGCGGTACAAGCATATTTTGAAGAACATGGAATCTTATATTACATTGAAAGTAATGAAGGATTGTTTGGTTCAAGAGAATTACAATTGCATCTAGCTAAACTAATGAGTCCAGATGATATTGAAAAAGGATTGGAAGCACCATTTGTGAAAGCGTTGCAACCATTTAGTGATGATATTGATTATGCATCAATTAATAAAATCTGTTTTCTAGATAATGCAAATCATCCGTTACAAGATGTGGAAGAGAAATTCAAAGATGTCTTTGAAGTACTTGCCTGCACAGTTCCTGCATTTGGAAAAAACAGTGGAGAACTAATTATCAAAGGTGTAAGTAAGTCTGTCGCAATTGATCAAGTGCTAGCGCATATTGGCGTAAGTAAAAATGAAACCATTGCAATTGGTGATGGGAAGAACGATATTGACATGTTTGAATACTGTAATGTTGGTGTTGCCGTTGGAAATGCTGATCCAAAATTAAAAGAAGTTAGTGATTTTGTGGTAAGACGCCATGATGATGGTGGACTAGCTGATGCATTTAGTCAATTACAACTTATCTAAGTTATAAATTACATCAAAAAAATAAAGCGGTATCGTATTTACAAGGTATCGCTTTTTGTGTATTATAGGAATGTAAGAAAGTACTTGTATAATAGTTGAAATATGGTCAACAAGTTTCTACCTCGCACCGGTATTTGCGAGACTACAAGGAATGAAGTTTGTATTAGTACTTTTTTTGTTGGTTTGCGCTCTAACTTGTGGGGAGGTAACAGCATGCAAATGATGGTTATGAATACAAATTTCACAAGAAAACGTAAATTTTTTTCATAACGTGGTAGATAGTTTTATTAACCACGGTTTTTTTATTTTCTGGAGGTAAGAAAGATGATTCAAGTAAGTATTGTTATGGGAAGTAAAAGTGATTTAGAAGTCATGCAAAATTGTATGAATCAATTGAAAGAGTTTGGGATTGGATATGAAGTGCGAATTTTAAGTGCACATCGTACACCAAGTGAAGCACATGGATATGCCAAAGCATTACGTGAACGTGGTATTAAAGTTGTAATTGCTGCCGCTGGTGGTGCTGCCCATCTTGCAGGAGTCATCGCTGGAGTTACAACACTACCAGTTATTGGAGTGCCAATGCAAACAAGTGCACTTGGAGGAATGGATTCACTTCTTTCAACTGTCCAAATGCCAAAAGGAATTCCAGTAGCAACTGTTGCCATTGGGAAAGCAGGAGCTGCAAATGCTGCAATACTTGCAGCACAAATGATTGGTGTTGAAGATGAAGCAATGGCAATCAAACTTGATGATTTTAAAGTACAAATGGCAAAAACAGTATTAGCCGATAGTGAAATAGAAACATATGAGGGGAACTAGATGAAACAACGTTTA
Organism: Breznakia blatticola; assembly: GCF_004365815.1. Taxonomy (GTDB): domain Bacteria; phylum Bacillota_I; class Bacilli_A; order Erysipelotrichales; family Erysipelotrichaceae; genus Breznakia; species Breznakia blatticola. The sequence goes on along the minus strand of NZ_SODD01000036.1, from coordinate 9,083 downwards.
TTTGTAAGAAAAAAAGAAAAGTTTAATGTAGAAGCAAATTCAATTTGTAGCGATATTAACCATAACCTACAAATTACAAGTGTAATTGGCGTTGAACTATATAACATATACGATATTTTCGAAGCAGATAGTCAAGATATCGAATTATTACGTACTAAAGTATTAAGTGAAATCGTAACGGATGAAGTATACGATAACGTAGATTTATCTAAAAAAACATACTTTGCATATGAAAGTTTACCTGGTCAATTTGACCAACGTGCAGATAGTGCCCAAGCTTGTTTAATGCTGCTCAACAATAAAAGTGATGTAGTTGTAAAAAGTGGACGTTTGATCATTCTAGAGGGAATGCCAACAGATGAAGAAATCCAAGCAATTAAACACCACTTTATCAACCCAGTAGAAATGCGTGAAAAGGATTTAACAATTTTAGAAAATGATGAAGATGTAAGTGTTGATCCAGTACTTAACGTTGAAGGATTTATCGAATGGAATGAAGATGAAGTAAAATCATATCGTGAAAACGAAAGTCTTGCGATGAGTGATGCAGATTTACTATTCATTCAAGAATACTTTAAAAAAGAAGACCGTAACCCAACAGTTACAGAAATTAAAGTATTAGATACCTACTGGTCAGATCACTGCCGTCACACGACATTTGAAACGGTATTAAAAAACATCGTGTTTGAAGAAGGTACATTTAGTAGTCGTCTACAAGAAGCATACGAACAGTTTTTAGATTTACATCAAAAAGCAAATAAGAAAGAAAAACCAATTACATTGATGAACATGGCAACTGTAGCTGGTAAATATATGCGTCAAAATGGTTTACTTGAAGATCTTGAAGTCAGCGATGAAATCAATGCATGTTCCATTGAAATCACAGTTGATGTTGATGGAAAAGAAGAACCATACTTATTGATGTTTAAAAATGAAACACACAACCACCCAACAGAAATTGAACCATTTGGGGGAGCAAGTACATGTATTGGTGGGGCAATTCGTGACCCGCTATCTGGAAGAAGTTATGTCTACCAAGCAATGCGTATTACCGGTGCTGGCGATATTACAAAACCAATTGCAGATACACTACCAAACAAATTGCCACAACGTGTAATTTCAAAAGGTGCGGCAAATGGATACTCAAGTTATGGTAACCAAATTGGTTTAGCAACAACTTATGTAAAAGAAATCTTTGATGAAGGCTATGTAGCAAAACGTATGGAAGTTGGAGCAGTTGTAGGAGCGGCACCAAAAGCAAGTGTAATGCGTTTACAACCAGAAGCTGGAGATATCGTTGTCTTGATTGGTGGAGAAACCGGTCGTGATGGAATCGGTGGAGCAACTGGTTCAAGTAAAGAACATACAGAAACTTCATTAACGAAAAGTAGTAGTGAAGTACAAAAAGGAAATGCACCAATTGAACGTAAATTACAACGTTTATTTAGAAATCCAGACTGTACACGATTAATTAAAAAAGCAAATGACTTTGGAGCAGGTGGAGTAAGTGTTGCCATTGGAGAATTAGCTAATGGAATTCACATCAACCTTGATAAAGTACCAACAAAATATGCAGGATTGAATGGAACTGAACTTGCAATCAGTGAATCGCAAGAACGTATGGCATGTGTGATCTCACCAGATGCATACGAAGCATTCAAAGAATATGCATACCAAGAAAACTTACAAACATACATTGTTGCTGAAATTAGTGACGATAATCGTTTGATGATGAACTTTAAAGGGGAAACGATTGTTGATATCGATCGTAGTTTCTTAGATACAAATGGTGTACGTCAAGAACAAGATGTCATCATTGAAGACTACACAGCAAATCATGCAAACCCATTTGTGGCAAAACATGAGTCTGTGGCAACTGTCTTACAAGATGAAAATGTTGCGAGTCAACGAGGACTTGTCGAAATGTTTGATGCAACAATTGGAGCAACAACGGTCTTAATGCCTTTTGGTGGAAAATACCAAATGACAGAAAGCCAAGCAAGTGTGCAAAAAATATCATTATTTGGTCAAACAAATACAGCAAGTGTATTAACGTATGGATACCAACCAAGTATTGCGAAATACTCTCCATACTTAGGTGCTTCATATAGTGTTGTAGAAGCACTAGCAAAGCAAGTGGCGGTTGGTTCAAGTTATAAAAAAGCAAGATTATCAAACCAAGAATACTTTGAACGTTTAGGAAACGATCCAAAAAAATGGGGAAAACCAACGCAAGCATTACTTGGGTTGATTGAAGCACAAATGGCATTTGAAACACCATCTATTGGTGGAAAAGATTCAATGAGTGGAACGTATAAAGATTTAACAGTTCCACCAACATTAATCACTTTTGCAGTAACAACAGAGAAAGTAGATGCCATTGTATCTAATGATTTAAAAGCAGAAAATCACTACTTGTATTATGTAAAACATAAAGCAAATCGTGATGATTCACCAAACTACAATCAACTAAAGAAAATCTTTAGTGCAGTAAAAGATAACATCGATGCAAAACATATCGTTGCAGCTAATGCAGTCGGATATGGTGGAGTTGTCGAAGCATTATGTAAGATGAGCTTTGGAAATAAAATTGGAGTTGACGTAACAAGTGATGAAAACTTGTTTGCAGCAAATATCGGAAGTTTCGTTGTAGAAAGTACATGCGAAATTGAAGATGAAAACTTTATATACGTAGGAAAGACAATCGAAGATCTAAAAATTAAGATTAACGATGAAAGCATGAGTATTGATGAAGCAATCGCTTTATGGGAAGCTCGCTACAAAGAAATCTATCCAACGATCGTACATGAAGGTGCTGAGTATTTAAAGAAAGTCGACTACGATGATCAAAATATTGTAAAAGCAAAAACACCAATCGACAAACCAAAAGTTATCATCCCAGTTTTCCCGGGAAATAACTGCGAATACGATTGTAAGAAAGCATTTGAAAAAGCAGGTGCTGATGCTGAGATTTATGTATTCAACAACATTGATGTAGAAGCAACTAAACGCAGTATTGATACCCTTGCAACTAAAATTGCAAATGCACAAATCTTAATGATTCCTGGTGGATTCTCAAGTGGAGATGAGCCAGATGGAAGTGGTAAATTTATTGCCAATGTATTAATGAATGAGAAAGTCAACGATGCAGTACAAACCTTACTGGCAAACGATGGACTGATCTTAGGAATCTGTAATGGATTCCAAGCCTTGATTAAATCAGGTTTACTACCTTATGGAGATATCGAAAAGCTTGATGAAAATTCACCAACTTTATTTAGAAACGATATCAACCGACATGTATCTCATATCGCGACAACAAGAGTTAGTTCAACGATGTCACCATGGTTGAAGGGATTCAACGTTGATGACACACACAAAATTGCCATGTCACATGGGGAGGGTAAATTTGTGGTAAGTGAAAAAGAAGCACAAAAACTATTTGAAAATGGTCAAGTGGCTACGCAATATGCAGATTTACGCGGACGACCAACGATGTCTGGTGTGTATAACATCAATGGTTCAACATACGCAATTGAAGGTATCACAAGTCGGGATGGAAGAATCTTCGGAAAAATGGGACATAGCGAACGCTATGAAGATGGACTCTTTAAAAACATTTATGGAGACAAACTTCAAGACATCTTTAAAAACGGTGTCGATTACTTCAAAAAATAGAAAAGGTGGGCAAAATGGAAAAATTAGAAATGATCTACGAAGGAAAAGCAAAACAAATTTATCGCACGGATGATGAGAATTTAGTCATCATTCACTATAAAGATGATGCAACAGCAGGAAATGGTGAAAAAAGAGGAACGATTGAAAATAAAGGAGTTCTTAATAATAAGATTTCAAATATGATTTATCGTTACTTGATGAAACATGGAATTCAAACACACTTAGTTGAAGAACTAAATGATCGTGATTCTTTATGTACAAAAGTGGATATTGTTCCACTGGAAGTAATTGTGCGTAACTTAGTTGCCGGAAGTGCAGCTGCACGCTACAAAATGGAAGAAGGTACAAAAGTTTTAACACCAATTATGGAAATTTGCTGGAAGGATGATAATTTAGGAGATCCATTGATCAACGATTATCATGCCATTGCATTTGGTTTAGCTACACGCGAAGAACTTGATGAAATATATGCACAAACATTAAAGATTAATGATTTGATGCTAAAGATGTGGGATGAAATGGGAATTCAATTAGTGGATTTCAAAATTGAGTTTGGACGTACCAAAGAAGGTCAAATTCTATTAGCTGATGAAATCAGTCCAGATACTTGTCGCCTATGGGATAAACACACAGGTGAAAAATTAGATAAAGATCGTTTCCGTAGAGATATGGGAAATGTAGAAGAAGCTTATAAAGAGATCTTCTCAAGATTGGAGAAGAAAGAGGATTAATATGTTAGATGAAAAGCAGTATTTTTTAAATGGAAAAATCAATGAAGAGTGCGGAGTCTTTGGCGTTTTTAATGTAAAAGATGCTGCAGCATTAACCTATTTCGGATTGCATGCATTGCAACACCGTGGCCAGGAAGCAAGTGGGATTGCCACGAGTAACAAAAAAGAAATTAAGTGTATTAAAGGGAAAGGTTTATTGACAGATACCTTTAATTCACAAACCTTAAAGCAACTTAAAGGGGTACATGCTGTAGGACACGTACGTTATTCAACAGCCGGTGGCAATGAAATTGAAAATGTGCAACCAATTATGGTTCGTAGCCATAAAGGACACTTTGCGATAAGTCACAATGGGAATATTGTAAATGCCAAAGAATTAAAAGAAGAAATGGAAAACAATGGAAGTATTTTCCAAGGAACCAGTGATACGGAAGTGATCGGTCACTTAATTCAAAGAGAACGTGAAGGGACTTTTGAAGAAAAAATTATTAAAGCCGTACAACACTTAGAAGGTGCATTTGCCTTCTGTGTTATGCGTGAAAACTGTATGTATGCAGTTCGTGATAAAAATGGACTTCGTCCAATGAGTGTCGCAAAAGTTGATGATGGATGGGTAGTAAGTAGTGAATCTTGTGCTTTTGATATCGTAAACGGAAAAGATGAGTTTGATATCGAGCCTGGGCAAATTATTAAGTTTGATTACGATGGGATTAAGAAGATTCAATATACAGACAAAACACAAAAGAAAATGTGTGCGATGGAATATATTTACTTCTCACGTCCAGATTCTTCAATTGAAGGAATCAATGTGCATACAGCACGTCGTCTTTCAGGAAGAATGTTAGCAAAAATTGATAAGGAACAAGGTGGTATTGAAGCAGATATCGTTGTCGGTGTTCCGGATTCATCTTTATCTGCAGCCATTGGATATGCTGAAGAAAGTGGATTGCCTTATGAACTTGGTTTAATTAAAAACCGCTATGTAGGTAGAACCTTTATTCAACCAACGCAAAAACAAAGAGAGCGTGGGGTACGTATGAAATTAAGTGCCGTACGTGACATTGTAAAAGGAAAACGCATTATGTTGATTGATGATAGTATCGTGCGAGGAACAACTTCACGTCGTATTATTCAATTATTAAAAGAAGCAGGCGCAAGTGAAGTTCATGTACGTATTGGGTCACCAGCGATTACACATCCATGTTTCTATGGAGTAGATACATCAAGTCGCAAGGAACTAATTAGTGCCAAGATGGATGCAAATGAAGTTTGTGAATTCATTCAAGCAGATTCATTAAAATTCTTAGAAATTCCAGAAATGATGGAAGCATTTGAGACAGAAGATTTATGTGTTGCATGTTTCAATGGGAAATATCCAACCGATTTATATGATTTAGGTGAACAGTTAGAGGAGGAACTAGCAAATGAGTGATAAGTATAGAGAAGCAGGTGTTGATTTAGAAGCCGGATATGAATCGGTTCGTCGCATCAAAAACCATGTAGAACGTACAAAGATTAAAGGTGCTTATACAGCTTTAGGATCATTTGGTGGTATGTTTGATCTAAGTGTTTACGGATTAAAAGAACCAGTTCTTGTTTCTGGAACAGATGGTGTAGGAACCAAGTTAATGGTTGCCTTTGAATATGATAAACATGACACAGTAGGAATTGATGCAGTTGCTATGTGTGTGAATGATGTGCTTGTTCAAGGGGCTATGCCAATATACTTCCTAGATTATTTAGCAGTAGGAAAAAACCATCCAGCACAAATCGAACAACTTGTAAAAGGAGTTAGTGATGGATGTGTAGAAAGTGAATGTGCCCTTATTGGTGGTGAAACTGCAGAAATGCCTGACATGTACCAAGATGGACATTACGATATTGCAGGATTCTGTGTTGGAGTTGTTGAAAAAAGTAAACTACTCGATGGAAGTACAATCGATGCAGGACAAGTATTAATTGGATTACCATCAAGTGGATGTCACTCAAATGGATTCTCATTAATTCGTAAAATTTTATTAAAAGATGCAAAATTGGATTTACACACAACATATGAAGGGTTTGATCAACCTTTAGGTGATGTATTATTAACCCCAACAAAATTATATGTAAAAACAATTAAACACTTACTTGAAAAAGTAGAAATCAAAGGAATGTCACATATTACAGGTGGTGGATTTTATGAAAATGTACCACGTATGTTGAAAGATGGACTTGGAGTTCGCATTGATACAACTGCATTCCCAAGACCTAAAATCTTTGATTTGCTACAAGAAAAAGGACAAATCGAAAATAAAGAAATGTACAATGTATTCAACATGGGAATCGGGTTTGTCTTAGCAGTTGATGCAAATGATGTAGATACTGTACTAGCAAGCTTAAAAGAAATCAATGAACCAGGATATGTTATTGGTGAAGTAACCAATACTGGTGAAGTGGAGTTAACGTGGTAAACGTAGCAATCTTTGCATCAGGCAGTGGTTCAAACTTCGAAAATCTTGTAAAAGCAGTTTACAAACATGCAGAAATCAAACTACTTATTGTAGATAAAGAAGATGCATATGCAATTACAAGAGCAAATAAGCTAGGAATTCCTTATGTGTATGTCAATCCAAAAGCGTTTGCTGGAAAAGCAGCATATGAAAGTCAAATTCTTTCATACCTACAAGCATATAAGATTGATCTAATTGCACTTGCAGGGTATATGCGTTTTATTGGAAAGGTATTATTAGAAAACTATCCAAATCGCATTATTAATTTACACCCAGCATATTTACCAGAATTTCCAGGCGCACATAGCATTCAAGATGCCTATGATGCAAAAGTAAAAGCGACAGGGGTAACGATTCACTTTGTTGATGATGGGGTTGATACAGGTCCAATTATTCACCAAGAGCGAATCGATATTGATCCAGCTTGGAGTTTAGAAAACTTAGAAGAAGAAGTTCATAAAATGGAATACGATATGTTTCCAAGAATTTTAGATAGCGTATGCAAGGAGGCAGAAAATGAAACGAGCTCTAATTAGTGTATCAGATAAAACTGGGGTTCTTGAATTTGCAAAAGAACTTGTTAGTTTAGGATATGAAATTATTTCCACTGGAGGAACAAAGAAATCATTAGATGAAGCAGGCATTCCTACAATTTCAATTAGTGAAGTAACAAACTTCCCTGAAATTATGGATGGTCGTGTAAAGACGTTACACCCAAATGTACATGGTGCATTGCTTTGTGTACGTGATAATCCAGAACATGTTAAAGCATTAGAAGAAAACCATATTGCATACATCGATTTAGTATGTGTAAATTTATACCCATTTAAGCAAACGTTGCAAAAAGAAGGGGTAAGTCACGAAGAAATTATTGAGAATATCGATATCGGTGGACCAAGTATGCTTCGTAGTGGGGCAAAAAACTACAAATACATTCCTGTAATTGTAGACCCTAGTGACTATGACAATGTACTTAAAGAATTAAAAGAAAATGGTGAGACTTGTCCAATTACAAGAGAATACCTTGCCGCAAAAGTATTCCGTCATACGGCAAGTTATGACACAATCATCGCTGATTATCTAACAAAGAAAACAGGAGAAAAATATCCTGAAACATTTACGATGACATATGAAAAAGTGCAAGATTTACGTTATGGAGAAAACCCACACCAAGAAGCTGCCTTCTATAAAGGAGTCAATCCACAATACTCAATTGCACGTGCAAAACAACTACATGGAAAAGAACTTTCTTACAACAACATTCAAGATGCAAATGCATGTATTGAAGTGTTAAAAGAATTCAGTGAACCATGTGCAGTGGGAATGAAACATATGAATCCTTGTGGCGTAGGAATCGGTGCAACTATTGAAGAAGCATGGGATAAAGCATATGAAGCAGATCCAACTTCGATCTTTGGAGGGATTGTTTCATTTAACCGTGAAGTAAGTGTTGCTGTAGCTGAAAAACTAAGTCAAATTTTCTTAGAGATTATCATTGCTCCTTCATATGAAAAAGAAGCATTTGAAATCTTAAGTGCGAAGAAAAATATTCGTTTGATGGTGTTAGATACAAATTTAGATGTAGCACAAACAACGAAAGTAACAAATGTAAATGATGGATTACTTGTCCAAGACATGGATTTAATGCATGTAGAAGACATGGAATTAACCATCCCAACAAAACGCAAACCAACTGATGAAGAAATGAAGCAATTACTATTTGCATGGAAAGTAGTAAAACATGTAAAAAGTAATGCCATCGTTCTTGCCAAAGCGGATATGACAATCGGTGTCGGTGCTGGACAAATGAACCGTGTCGGTGCTGCAAAGATTGCCATTGAACAAGCAGGTGAAAAGGCAAAAGGTAGTGTGCTAGCAAGTGATGCATTCTTCCCGATGCCGGATACTGTAGAAAATGCAATTGCTGCTGGAGTAACTGCAATCATTCAACCTGGTGGATCAATCAAGGATCAATTAAGTATTGATGCTTGTGATGAAGCAGGCATTGCAATGGTATTTACAGGAGTAAGACATTTTAAACACTAAAAGAAAAGGACAGAATACACAAATTCGTGTAATTCTGCCCTTTTTTAGGTGTGCCAGGCATGGTGCATATCTAGTTGGTGAAAGTCCAACCGCAGGTGTTACCGCTAAGCGTAGTGAACCACAAGCCGAAGTCGGT